>JAUQZZ010000162.1 GCA_030586765.1 Candidatus Brocadiales bacterium
AGGAAAAGCCCTTAAACCCCTGGACCAGGTCTGCCAGATTTAGTCCCAGGGCATAGCACACTGCTAGGGTGGCCAAGGCGTTGTAGAGGTTATGTATGCCTGAGGTGGGGAGATAGGCATGGTGTCGGCCGTTGATTGAGAAGGACAATCCCCCATTACTTTCCCTTACATCCTCCCCTTTGATATGGGCAGGCTCATGAAGACCAAAGCTCATCAATCTCCCTGCAAAGCCCTGGGCTATGACCTGGCACCAGGGGTTGTCTGCATTGAATATCAGGGTGCCCTCTGGGCTTATATTCTCCAGGAGCTCGGCCTTGGCCAGGGCCACTCCTTCCACGTTCTTAAGCCCATCCAGGTGGGCCTGAGAGATATTGGTTATTACCCCTATCTCTGGTTGGGCTATACGAGAAAGACGCCTGAGCTCCCCTGGGGAACTGGTGCCCATCTCTATAACGGCCAGCTCATGATAGGGCTCCAACTGAAAGATAGTAAGAGGTACCCCTATGTGGTTGTTAAAATTCCCCGGTGAGCTTACCATCTTAAAGGAGGGAGAAAGGATGTGATGAAGCATCTCCTTGGTGGTGGTCTTCCCGTTTGTACCTGTGACGGCTATTACCCTGACAGGAAGTTTTTCCCTGTAGTATCTTGCTAACATACCCAGGGCCTCAGAGGTGTCCTCTACCAGTACGTGAAGGACCTCAGTTCTCCCAAGGACATCACCCATATCCCTGGAGACCACTACACCTGCCGCGCCCAGCTCCAGGGCCTTGGGCACAAAATCATGCCCATCAAAGTTCTTTCCTTTTAGGGCAATAAAAAGCTCTCCTGGTCGGAGACTGCGGGTGTCTGCAGAGACGCCCTTGAGGGGGGTGTCCTTCCTTCCCTCCTTATGTGTCCCCTTTACAGCCTCTAATATCTCCCAGCCCCAAAGGGCCTCCATGAGACCGTCCTCCCGCAAGGAAGGTTTAAAGGTTCAAAGGCTCAAAGGTTTAAACGTTTAAGCGTTTAAAGCTTCAGCCTCTGCCGTCTCCAGGTCCGACACGCAGACTGTCGGAACAACCGGTTTTTCTAGTGAAGATGAGACGGTAAGACCTTCACATCTGGGGCAAAAGGTATGGATTATACTCAAGTCCTTTATCAGTTCCCTCAGCCCCTCGGGAATCTCTATCCACTCCCCAAACTTCTTGACCTTACTACATGTCTGACACTGTAAGATCATACAAGGTACCCCTTTTAAGAAAGCCTTTTTAATCCACCCTAGGTGGACTAAAGGAGTCAGCATCCGCACTCAGGCGGATTGGGCAGTAGAAATTCCTACACAGTCTCCTCTAGATATCACCTCTCCTTCTATACTCTCCCTGGGAAGCAGTCCTACGGCTACCTCTCTATCGTCAAAGGGCACTACTCTTTCTGCAAAGATTTGGGTCCGTTCGTGGCCCTTCCCCGCTATGAGGATCACGTCTCCATCCCTGGCCTCTGAGAGGGCCTCTTCTATGGCCTGATGCCTATCTGCCTGAACCCGATGACCGCTATCTGTGGTGCCACTTTCTATGTCCCTAATTATGTCTGTAGGCCTCTCCGTCCTGGGATTATCGCTGGTAATCCAAAAAAGGTCTGAGTATTTTTCTGCGATGTGGCCCATAACAGGCCTCTTCCCCTTATCCCTGTCTCCCCCACAGCCAAAGACTAATAGGAGTCTGTCCCTCACTAAGGGCCTGAGGGACCCAAGCACAGACTCTAGGGCGTGGGGCGTATGGGCATAATCTACGAAGACCTGCAGGCCGTCCAAAGAAGGGAGCCTCTCTAGCCGCCCAGGAATCAGGGTAAGGGATTCCACCCCCCTCTTTACCTCCCTGAGGCCCAGGCCCAAGGCCACTGCTCCTGTAGAAGCGGCCAGGATGTTATGTAGATTGTGCCTCCCTATCAGAGAGGAAACTATCACTACCTCCTCTTTTCCTCGCGATAACCTTATCTCTGTGCCATAGAGGTCCTCCCTGAGCACTTGGGCCTTTAGTTCTGACGGAGAGCTGCCTCCATACCAAAGGACACTGGCCCTGGTCTGGCTGGCCATGTACTCACTGGAGCGGTCCTCTAGATTCAGAACAGCAAAGGCCTCCGGAGAAAGTTCTCTAAAGAGCTTGGACTTTGCCTCCCTGTAATCCTCGAAGGAAGAATGGTAATCCAGGTGTTCCATGGTAAGGTTGGTGAAGATGGCTCCTTGGAACTCTATGCCATGGGTACGGTACTGGGTTAGGGCGTGGGAGGATACCTCCATAACTACATGGGTTATCCCTTTGGAGAGCATCTCGTGGAAGAAGGCCTGGAGCTCTAGGGACTGGGGGGTGGTTTGGGTAGAGGGCAGTAACCTATCCCCCAGATAATAATAGATGGTGCCTAATAGACCTGTCTTCTTCCCTGATGCCTGCAGTATAGAGCGGAGGAGGAAAGTGGTGGTGGTCTTACCGTTGGTACCCGTCACACCAATAATAGTAAGCCTCTTAGAGGGGTCTCCATAAAAGGTCCTAGCCAGGAGGGCCAGGGCAATCCTGGCAGATGGAACTACTATCTGTGGGATACCCTCGGGTAGACCTGCCGGCCTTTCCGTGACCACGGCCACGGCCCCCCGACTCAAGGCATCCTGCAGGTAGTGGTAGCCATCGGTCTTGGTGCCTGATATGGCTACAAAGAGGTCTCCTGGTCTTGTCTTTCTAGAGTCATAAGAAATGTTTCTGATATATTTATCCTGGAAGTTATATATTTTCGCATTCTTTAGACCCTGACAGAGTTCACTAAGTTTCATAAGTCTACTCCCTCACATCTATAGGTCTATCCCATGCAAGGCCCTGCACCGTGATGGTACAGAGTAAGATGGGCACCCCTCTCTAAATAATTCAGCGACCTCCTGAGTATCTCCCTTACTACCGGTGCGGCCACCGTCCCGCCGTAATAGGCATCGCCCCGAGGCCCATTTATCATCACCAGGACGCAGAGCCTGGGGGCCTCTGCAGGGGCAAAGCCTACAAAGGAACTGACATAACCCCCTCCATACCCCTTCGCTCCATCCAGAACCTTCCGTGAGGTACCTGTCTTGCCAGCTACAGCGTATTCCTGTAAATCCGCCTTTCTGCCCGTACCCTCCTTGACCACCTTGGTAAGGATAGGGATAATTACCTCCCTGGCAAGGTTGTCAGGGAGGACCTTGCGGCGTGGCTGGGGCTGGAAGGTCTTTCCCGCACCCCCTTCCTTCTGGACAATGGCCTTGACTATCCTGGGCTTCAGGAGTGTGCCACCATTAGCAATGGCACAAAAGGCGCTGACTATCTGAAGGGGCGTAACGGTGACCTCGTATCCCATGGCAATAGAGCCCAGGGAATAACTGGTCCAATCCCTGGGATTTCTTAAGGTGCCTGATACCTCTCCTGGGAGTTCTATGGCTGTAGGCTCTCCCAGGCCGAAACCCCTGAGGTCGTCGTAAAGCCTCTTCTGCCCCTCCAGCATGGCCAGTTTAGCCATGCCTATATTGCTGGAATTAATCACTATCTCCTCTACGGTGAGGTTCCCGTAAGGATGGACGTCGCGGAGGACCCTTCTGCCCACTTGAAAGCTCCCATTGTTACAGAAAAAGACATCCTCAGGACGGACTAGTTTTCTCTTCAAAACACCGCTGACCACCAGGGGCTTGATTATAGAACCTGGCTCATAACAGTCTGTGATGGCCCTGTTGCGCCGCTCTTCAGGGGTAGAGGTGGCAAAGAAATTAGGGTCATAGGTAGGACGATTGGCCATGGCTAAGACCTCCCCAGTGGCAGGTTCCATAGCTATGGCTGTAGCAGACCCAGGCTTCCACATCTGGAT
>JAUQZZ010000163.1 GCA_030586765.1 Candidatus Brocadiales bacterium
CTATATCTATTACAGCGGCGTCCTCTCCCACCCTGGGACCAACCACCACCCTGGGGTCCTTTGCACCAGGATACATCCCCAGCACCTCCTCCAGGAGCCTGGAGGGTATCTTCCCTACTGGGAGTTCCTTCATGGTGATCTCTTCTGACTGCGGACAGTAGCAGGTGATGTCTCTTCTGTAGAGAACTTGCCCCTCTTGTGCTCGTACTTGGGATTATTTAAATCGGCTACCCTGGCGATGTACTCCTGGGTGGTCATGGAGGTCTGCCAGTGGCCTTTATATTTGGCGGTGGTGGTCATGCCTACGAAGAACCCTATGAGGAGGAAGGCATAGACCCAGTAGGGGATATTACCCCTGGCGCCGGCCACCTTCATCTCCAGGGCCCCTGGGACAGGGCAGGCGTTGATGCAGTCGTAACAGTGCCAGCACTCAGGAGAGGTCTCCACCTTGGCATGCATCACATCCAGGTAAACAGGGCAGACCCTGGTGCAGGCCCCACAGTCAATGCACTTATCATTCCTTGTTACGCGGAGGCTGAGGGGGTTATTGTACCATAATAGCGCAAGGAAGGCCCCGTAAGGGCAGAGGTATCGGCACCAGAAGTTCTTGGTAACAAAAGAAAGGGCTACCAATGCCCCAAGGACCATCATTGTGGTGTTGGTCATGTGTGTGAAGAATTTCATCATCTTCACATCTGCCACCCTGATATAGGGCACCTGCTGGTAGAGGCGGTCAAGGAAACTGCTATCCATCTTTATCAGTATCTGGTAGATGAAGAAGAAAAGCATAATATACTTGAGGCTGCGCAGGGCCCAGTCGGCAATGGTGGGGAGTTTAAAGTTCTTGCCCAGGAGCTTCTTACCGCCCATCCAGAACCACTCTGAGCATGTACCCACAGGACACATCCAGCTACAAAAACCCCTCCCCAGGAGAAAGGCCGATAAGAGTATCGTGGAGAGGATTACAAACCCTGCGGGGTGGATGGGGTCCACCTTGCCGGACACAAGGAAATATTTTATCCCAATCAGGGCCCCAATGGGCAGGAAGGCCTCTATCCCAGGGGGCCTTGCCACAGGGGTAGTGGTGCCCCCTGATTCACAGTACTCCACGAAGAGGTAAAACTTGTACCCTATAAAGAGGACCAGGAGCAAGAAGAAGGCCTGGACTATCCACCTTGTCTTCTGGGAATTAATCTTCCAGGTCCATATATCCACTAACCGCTTTACCAAATACTAACCTCCCACAACATGCCCATGTCATCCTGAGCTGCTGAAGGCAGCGAAGGATCTCACTAAAATACCAGATTCTTCGCTTCGCTCAGAATGACACGTAGTGTTGTGATACTTTTGTAGAGTTTCAATAAGTATAATATACGGCAAATCTTAGAGGGGCGTCAAGGGTATTTGGGAAGTGGGAGGAGAGGAGGTTACTCAAAATAGCCTCAGGCAAAAAGCATTGCAGGACAACCCACAGGTGGGTTGTCCTACCCAGCTAGACCGAACTCTTTCACAGGTACTTTAATCTCTCTTTTAACGTTGGTTCTTGAACTCGCAGTTCTTTCCAGTTCAGCCCATATTTTAGCATCGTAATATTTCTCGCCACACTGGGTGCAAACCCTTACAGGGACATTCTCAACAATGACCAGCTTACCTTTATGATGAAATTCTGCTGTCGTCCTCTTCTCTACGACCTCCCCACCGCAGAAATCGCAGGTTTCTGCTTTCTTCTTTGATTGCTTCTTAACCTTCATTTTACTCACCTTTTGCATAAACAGTTATAATTGATAATTTTCCTGTCTCTAAAAATCTGCATACAACACAGGCATTTCTCCCATTCCTACTTTTTCCAGTTGTTAAATATCTTATACCCCTTGGGTCATGCGTAAACTTTTTAGTAATTTTACCTGTGAGAAGGATGGTTTCGACATCCTCTTTATCAAGATTATCCTCGTCAGCCTCTCGTTGTGCATGAATCGTTATTCTATAATTTTGTTCCCTAACACACTGCCTTATCTTTTGAATCTTAGGCATTATAAATTATTGTCGGTGAAAAAGCAAATTTCAAGCGTGCCTATCTAGCTATCTAGGTATTTCACCTTATATTCCCAGGGGCGTCAAGGGTATTTGGGAAGTGGGAGGTAGCCATAGGTAGGCCTAAGGTTCGCTAAATTGAAAGACTAATCTCCGTCAAAAATAGCATCTCAAGGATTTTCATTTGACCAGGGCACGGGAACGGACTATAATAATTTTCCAAATTCTTTCCCTGTCCATAACTCTTTACAATAAAAAATGATAGCACGTAAAAGGACCAGGCCGGTACAGGTGGGTGGCGTAGAGATAGGGGGTGATGCCCCCATCACGGTCCAGTCCATGACCAAGACCCACACCACAGACGTAAAGGCCACCGTAGAGCAAATAAAAGAGCTAGAGGACCTAGGTTGCGAAATCATTCGCGTGGCCGTACCCACCAGGGAGGCGGCCCGCTGCCTGGGGGAGATAAAGAGGCAGATAAAGATTCCCCTGGTGGCAGATATACACTTTAGCTCTCAGATGGCCCTGGAAGCCATTCGCCAGGGGGTGGATAAGATACGTATAAACCCTGGCAACATGAAGGATAAGGCCAAGGTAGAGGAGGTGGTGAGGGCCGCTAAAAATAAGGGCATCCCCATAAGGATTGGGGTCAACTCAGGCTCTATCCGTGCCCAGGGGGAGGAAAGGAGACCCATGGCAGAACTCATGGTCTCAGCCATCCTCAAATACTGTGAGCACTTTGAATCCCTGGGCTTTAGAGATATAGTCCTGTCCCTCAAGGCCTCTGATGTTACTACTACCATGGAGGCCTACAGGGCCGTGGCCAAGGAGTGTAACTACCCCTTGCACCTGGGGGTTACTGCCGCTGGTCTGGCCGCTTCCTCTATAATAAAATCTGCTATAGGCATCGGTGGACTCCTGGCAGAAGGGATTGGTGATACCCTGAGGGTAAGCATCACAGGAAATCCCACAGAGGAGGTAAAGGCAGGAAAGCAGATACTGGAGGCCCTGGGCCTGAAGGAGACCAATGGCTGGGAGTTGGTATCCTGCCCCACCTGCGGCAGGTGCGAGATTGATTTGATGAAGATAGTAGAAGAGGTAAAGGACAGACTACCGCCAGAGAAGAAGGGCCTCCAGATAGCCATAATGGGCTGTGCTGTGAACGGCCCGGGCGAGGCCCAGGAGTCTGATATAGGCATAGCAGGGGGCAAGGGCTTTGGGCTCCTCTTTAAGAGGGGACAGCGAGTCAGAAAGATTCCAGAGTCAGAGATGGTTACACAGCTACTAAAAGAAATTTATGAGATGACTGACAAGCGACAGCCCTAAATGGAAATGAAGATCTGGTTGCATAGCTGCCTAATATCATTAGTCATTTATATAAGTATTAGCAACGTAGCAGCTGAAGAAGCTAAAAATGTTGCTCTAAACCTTAATGAGCTTATACTAGCACTTAAAAACCAAATAATTCTTCTAAAAAAAGAACTCAAAGATGATAAGGAAAAGGCGGGCATTAAATTGAAGGAGTGTAAAGTTGAAATAAAGTATGTGCTGAAACAAGACGCTAGTGGGAAATTAAGTGCTTGGGTGGTTGAAGCGGGCGCGGGTTATGGAACTGAAGAAACACATACATTTGCCACAACTTGGGAACCTGTAGAAGATATCATAGCAGAGCATAAAAAGCCACTTTTAAAGAAGACCCAAGGACAGGTAACAGCTCTCGAAGCCGAAATTAAAGAGGATACTAAAGAAATGGCATCTTGTCCCACTTGTGGTGGGAAGGTTAGCGCAGTTAAGAAG
>JAUQZZ010000021.1 GCA_030586765.1 Candidatus Brocadiales bacterium
GCAGGAGTGATGTCCGTGCAAATCTAGTGGGTTTGGACCTCACTTACAGGTGGAAGCCAATAACGGAGAAGCTGAAACCCTATAGGTCCTTTCTCTGGCAGAGCGAGTTCTTTGCCACCCAGGTGGATGACATAGACGACGAGACCTTTACAAGAGACGAGGAGGGCAATGTAGTCAACCGATTGGTCAGCGACAAGGAGGATACCTGGGGCGCCTTCACCTTTGGGGAATATCAACTCTCCAGGCGTAACTATGTAGGGTTAAGGCTAGATTACGCCCAGAGCATAGTCAATAATAGAGACTTTGAGTGGGCCATTAGCCCTTACTGGACCTTCTGGCAGAGTGATTTTGTGAGATGGCGCTTGCAATACACCCATACCCAGAGGAGGATTGAGAATCCTAGAGGCATAGGCAGTGACGATGCAATCATGCTACAGGCTACCTGGAGTATGGGTGTTCATAGACCTCATCCCTTTTAACCTTGTAGTGAGTGGAGCGAACCTAAAGGAGGTTAATATAAAATGGAAAGGTTACTTAAAGGATTCTTTTGCGTAACAGTTTTTTTCTGGTTAGTTACCCTTCAAAAAGATGCCCAGGCAAAGGTCAAGGTGGTGACCACCTCTACAGACCTGGCCTCTATCAGCCAGCTTGTTGGGGGTGAGAAGATAGAGGCAGAAAGCATAATCCGGGGCTACCAGAACCCCCATTACGTGGACATAAAACCGAGCTATATGATAAAATTACATAAGGCCGATATGTTCGTGAAGGTGGGTTTAGACCTGGAGCTCTGGGCCCCTGTCTTGGCTGAGGGTGCAAGGAATTCTAGGATACTCTTTGGTGCACCGGGCTATGTGGACGCCTCTTTAAACACAGAGATTCTAGAGATACCGCAAGTCAGGGTTACCAGGGCACTCGGGGATATCCATATCTTTGGTAATCCCCACTACTGGCTCGACCCCTTAAACGGCAAGGTAATAGCAGAAAACATATTAGCTGGACTAAAGCGGGTAGACCCCCAGGACGCTGCATACTTCGAGAAGAACAAGGAAGACTTCGATAAGAAGATAGATGAGTATCTACCCGGGTGGCTGGAGAGGATGAGGCCTTATGCAGGCACAAAGGTAGTAACTTACCATAACAGTTGGCCTAATTTTATAAGAAGATTCGGCCTGGTTGTGGTAGATTATGTGGAACCTAAACCTGGAGTTCCCCCCTCTCCTTCGCACGTGTCTTCCCTTATCGAGAAGATGCGGAGCGAAGGGGTGAAGATACTCATCCAGGAACCCTTTTATGAGACAAAGGTCTCTAGCTTTGTGGCTGAAAAGACCGATGCAAAGCTTGTAATCCTTTCCCCCTCAGTCCTGGGAGAAGAGGGGGCAGTGGATTATTTTAGCCTTTTCGACAGGGCACTGGATAAGTTACTCAGCGCCTTTCTGGAGGTAGGGATAAAGCCCCAGAGTTGAATCTTGTAGTGAGCGAAGCGAATCTAATGAATAAGAGGCTGATAGAATTCCAGGACGTAGAGCTTGGATATGGCAGACAGGTAGTCCTGAATCACGTTAATCTCAATGTCGAAGAGGGGGATTTTTTAGGGATAGCTGGTCCCAACGGCTCAGGAAAGACCACCATCTTGAGGGCCCTCCTCAAGATGCTAAAGCCCAGGAGGGGTTCAATAAGATTCAGGGAGGATATAAGAAGGGGCAAGATGTCCATGGGCTACGTACCTCAGAGGGAGTTTCTTGACGAGATATATCCCCTCACTGTGATGGATGTGGTAATGATGGGGCGATATGCCAGTATAGGCCTGGTAGGTAAACCTAAGAAGGAAGACTATTTCATGGTTCATGATGCCCTGGCCCATGTGAATATGGAGGGTCAGGCTAATACCGCCTTTAGAGACCTATCAGGGGGTCAAAAGCAGAGGGTATTAGTAGCCAGGGCCTTAGCCGGAGGGCCTATAATGCTGGTTCTAGATGAGCCCACTGACGGCCTCGATATCGCTGGTGAAAGGGAGGTCATGGAACTCCTCAGGGACCTGCATGAGAATCATAATCTAACGGTTCTTATGGTGAGCCATCATCTTAACGTCATGGCAAATTACGTCAAGAAACTGGCTATCATTGATGAGGCCACCCTCCACGTGGGAACCCTGGAGGCCATCCTTACAGAGGAAAACTTGGAGAAGATATATTCCATGAAGGTAAAGATCTTCAACGTTGATGGGCAGAAGGCCATCCTCCACCTGGAACACGGTAATGGATGAACTCCTCACTACCCTGAGTCTTTTCAGGTATGCCCTGGCAGGAATAGTTCTGGTCTCCTTCATCTGCTCCTACCTAGGTGTTTATATCGTCCTCAAGAGGATAATATTTGTAGGGGTAGCCATTGCCCAGATATCCTCCATGGGTGTGGCCTTCGCCTTCCTTATAGGGCTACCTCCTATGATTTTTTCTCTGCTTTTTACCTTATTAGGGATGCTGGGCATGTCCACAAGGCCAGGCGGCAAGAAACTCTCCCAGGAGAGCATCATAGGTCTGGGTTTTATTGCCGCCTCAGCCATTACTATTCTTATGATGGCAAAGAGTGCCGTGGGCCTCCACGAGATAGAGCATGTGGTTTATGGGGATATCCTGGCCATATCACCCCTTCAGGTATACATAGCCCTTGGGGTAGTGGCAACCATAATAACTATTCATCTGCTTTTTTATAAGGAGTTTGTCTTCGTATCCTTCGATTACGATATGGCCAGGGCCCTGGGGATAAAGGCGGCCTTATGGAACCTTCTCCTTTATCTTACTATTGGGGCTGCTATAGCTATTGGAATCATGATTGCTGGGAATATGATGGTTACCTCTGCCATAATACTTCCTGCCATAAACGGCCTGGTTCTCAGCCGCCGCATGAGGATGGTATTCATCATATCCTCTATCCAGGGTGTTGCCACGGCTACCATTGCCTTCTTCCTTTCCTATCTCCTTGATATCCCTTACGGCCCCACCGCTGCGGCTAGCTCCTTCGTCACCCTTGGCTTTTCTTTTATTGCCTTCAAGCTGAGGGGATAGCTGTATTAGTCTTGTAGTGGCAGAGCTTGCTCTGCGGAATGTCGAGTGAACTCGACCACTACATTAGGCGCGGTGGCCCAATACTATTTTTCCCTCTTCTACCGCCACCTTGCCCGCCTTTATTACCATATCCACATGATTTGTTCCGAAGCGATAGGGTAGGTGCTTGTAGGAGGGTATGTCGAGGATGACAATATCTGCCTTCTTTCCAGGCTCAAGGCTTCCCACCTGGTCTGCCATGCCTATGGCATGGGCGGCGTTAATGGTGGCGGCGTTTATGGCCTCCTCAGGGCTAAGGCCCATCTCCAGGCAGGCGAGGGTAATTATTAACTGCATATTCTCTGTTGGGCAGGAGCCTGGGTTAAAGTCCGTACCCAGGGCTACAGGTAAGCCCTTTTCTATCATCCTCCTTGCCGGGGCAAAGTGACTCTGCCCCAGGAAGAAGGGTACTCCAGGGAGGAGTACTACTACTACCCCTTTCTTAACCAGGGACTCAATGCCCTGGTCATTTACGTAATCCAGGTGGTCCACTGAGCAGGCCCCTAACTCAGCGGCAAGGGAAGTACCCCCAAGGTCTTTGAACTCTCCTGCATGAAGTTTTATTCCGAAACCTAAAGCCTTTGCCCTTTCGAGTATCTTCCTTGAGTCTTCCAGGGAGAAGGCACCCTCATCACAGAAGACGTCGCAGAACCGTACACGGCCCTTCACCCGTGGAAGCATATCAATAACCTCTTCTACATAACCTTTGGGATTATCCCTAAACTCCGCTGGAACTGCGTGGGCCCCTAGAAAGGTGGGTACTATGTCTATGGGGTGTCTTTTTTTAAGGAGTTCTATAGCCTCTAGTATCTTCAGCTCTTCTTTTAGGTTCAGCCCGTAGCCGCTCTTTATCTCTACTGTAGTAGTTCCGTGGAGGAGCATGTTGTCCAGGTAGCCCTTGCACGTCTCTGCTAGTTCTTCAGCAGATAAAGCCCTGGTAGCCCTGACAGTACTGAGGATGCCCCCGCCTTCTTTGAGGATTTCCAGGTAACTTTTTCCCTGGAGCCTCAGGGTGAATTCCTCTTCTCTAGTGCCCCCAAAGACGGCGTGGGTATGGGGGTCAATAAAGCCAGGTAAGACTACCTTACCAGAGGCGTCTATTACCTCTAGTGCCTCTATCCTGTATCTCTTTTCTATCTCCTCAGTAGGTCCAACCTCTAGTATCCTGCCGTCTTTAATGGCCAGGGCGCCGTCATGGATAATTCCCAGGTCTTCCATCTCTGTACTTGCCTTGGGCTTCTTGGAGGCTCCCCTTATGGTGAGAAGTTCTTTGGAGTGAACAAGGAGTAGGTCACAGGGTTCTATCATTTGTGGCTATGGATTACACAAGCCAGGTATGGTCATTCGTCCAATTTTATGACCCTTTCAAGACCAGGGATATTGACCCCCTTCCTCTTGGCAGTCTTAAGGGCAGAGATGTATCCTGCGTCGGCATGGCGCGCTATGCCAATGCCTGGGTCAACAGTGAGCACCCTTTCTATCCTTTCCTCCCTTTTCTTGGTGCCATCTGCAACAATAACCATCCCTGCATGCAGGGAGTTTCCAATGCCAACGCCCCCACCGTGATGGAAGCTTACCCAGCTTGCTCCACAGACAGAATTCAAAGCGAAGTTGAGAAGGGGCCAGTCAGCGATGGCGTCGCTACCGTCCTTCATATCTTCCGTCTCCCTGTAAGGGGAGGCCACAGAGCCGCAGTCCAGATGGTCTCTGCCAATGACAATAGGGGCCTTCAGGTCCCTTTTCTTTACCATACTATTTATCACACGCCCGAAGGTAGCCCTGTCTCCGTAACCAAGCCAGCATATCCTGGCGGGAAGCCCCTCGTGTGGGACCTTGTTTCTTGCCAGGTTTACCCATCTGTTGAGGGTAGGGTCTTCGGGGAAGGTCTTTAGTAGGGCATCGTCTATCTTAGTGATGTCCTGAGGGTCACCAGAGAGGGCCACCCATCGGAAGGGGCCCTTTCCTTCGCAGAAGAGGGGCCTTATATAGGCGGGGACAAATCCAGGGTACTTGAAAGAGCCGTCCTTAGCCTTCATCTCTACTCCTGCCAACTCTGCCTGTGCCCTGAGGTTGTTGCCGTAATCAAAACAGATAGACCCGGCCTTTTGCATCTCCAAAATTGCCCTTGCATGAAGGGCGATGGTTTCTAGGGCCCTCTTACGATATTCTTCTCTATCTGTCTGCCTGAGCTTATCCATTTCAAAGACATCTCCTGTGGGCATATAGCTATAGATGTCGTGGGTGGGCGTTTGGTCTGTAACGATATCAGGGATGACCCCCCTGCGGACTAATTCGGGATGGGTCTGTCCTGCATTACCTACCAGTCCCACAGAGAGGGGCACTGCCTTGGCCTTAGCCTCCATGACCCACTTTAAGGCCTCCTCTAGATTGTGGGTAATCCTGTCGCAGTATCCCTGCCGCACCCTTTTTAGTATCCTCTCCTCCCTGACCTCTACATCCAGTATAACCCCTTCGTTCATAGTGACAGCGAGGGGCTGGGCACCGCTCATGCCGCCCATGCCCGCGGTAAGGACAAATCTTCCCCCGAGGTCTGAGGCCTTATATTCCTTTTGGGCCAGGGCTGAAAAGGTGTTGTAAGTGCCCTGTAGTATCCCCTGAGAGCCGATGTAAATCCAGCTCCCTGCGGTCATCTGTCCGTACATAGTAAGCCCCATTTCATCGTATCTATCAAAATTTTCTTGAGTGGCCCAGGCAGGGACCAGGTTAGCAGTGGCTATTATTACCCTGGGGGAGTGGGGATATGTCTTTGCCACATAAACGGGTTTACCAGACTGTACACAAAGGGTTTCGTCATCCTCCAGTCCCTTCAGGGCCCTTACTATCTGGTGATATTCCCTCCAGTTTCTAGCCGCCCTGCCAACTCCACCATACACAATGAGTTCATCAGGACGGGTGGCTACAGTTGGGTCCAGGCAGTTCATAAGCATCCTCAAGGCCGCCTCGGCGTCCCAGTTCTTGCAGTGAAGTTCTTTGCCAGTATAGGCCTTGATAGGGGTTTTGGGCCTAACCTCGTAATACATAGGCCTCATGGAGGTACCTCCTGTCAGTAAACATTGTGGAATAAGATGCAATACCAGTGCCTAAAAGTGGATACATCTTATCCGTTTACCATTTAACCGCTTCCTGTCCCCTTACAACACAAATAACCAAAGGACTTATTGTTTCTATGAAAAAGTAGCCTCAGAGAATCTTCTGGTATCTAGGCTTCAGTTCCTTGAAAAGATTCACTAGAATTATTGATTCCTTACCATAGGTCTAAATCATTGTGAGTACACACACGGAGCCAAAAAGAGGCCTTTCAGAGGAGAATACGCGGGCAGGAATAGACTTGTTTTCTAGCCGCTCCTTTGGTTACCCAGGGCGAAGATAGGAGAACTTCCTTTAATTTTGCCTAAGCATAAGATACAATCTGCCCCAAGTCAAGCCAAATATAAGGAATTAATTATGCCTGAAGGGTTGCGAAAATTAGCAGAGTGTGTACCGAACTTTAGTGAAGGCAGGGACCTCTCCATAATCAAAGAAATAACCCGTGAGGTAGAATCCACCCCTGGTGTAACTCTCTTGGGGGTAGAGGAGAGCGCTGATTACAACAGGACGGTGGTTACCTTTGTGGGAGGGCCTGAGGATGTAAAGATGGCGGCTTTTAAGTTGATAGCCAGGGCAGCAGAGCTTATTGATATGTCAAGACAGAAGGGAAAGCATCCCAGGGTGGGTGCCACGGATGTCTGTCCCTTTGTGCCCATATCAGGGGTGACCATGGCCGATTGCATAGCCCTGGCAGAGGCTCTGGGCAGGGAGGTAGGAGAGAGGTTGGGTATACCCATATATCTCTACGCAGAGGCAGCCAGGAAGGAGTTGAGGAGGAATCTCGCTGATATCCGAAGGGGGGAGTACGAGGGGTTAGGGGAGAAGCTAAAAGACCCAGAATGGAGGCCGGATTTTGGGCCTTCCCAATTTACTGATAGGGTAAAGCGGACAGGGGCTACGGTCATTGGTGCAAGGAAACTTCTCATTGCCTATAATATAGCCCTTAATTCTCCGGATGTGAGCATTGCTAAAAACATAGCGGGAAAGGTCAGGCAGTCGGGGGTAGCGGGGAAGGGGAATGAAGGAGTGGTAAGGATACCAGGTATGCTGAAAAAGGTCCAGGCCCTGGGCGTAAAATTGGAGTCAGGCCTGACAGAGGTCACTATGAACCTTACGGACTACGAGGTAACCCCGCCTCATGTGGCCTTTGAGGCAGTGAAAAAGGAGGCATGGGCTTCTGGGATAGATATTGTATATAGTGAAATTGTAGGTCTGGTAGCAAAAGAACCACTCATCCTGGCAGGGAGGTTCTATGGGGGAAAGGGCAATGAGAAAGAACTTATTGACGCCGCCGTAAAGGGGCTCCTTTTAAAGGATTTTATTCCAGAGAAGAAGGTCATCGAGTACGCCGCGGGGCTGAAGTAGCCTTTTGACCCAGAGGGGAATAGATATACAGCTTCTGCCCCTTCTCGCAGATAATATACAAAAAGCCGCTAGCGTCCCTTGTAATCCCTTCTGCCTTGGAAGCCTCTATAGAGAAGCTACTGACCAGCTTGCCCTTTCTTGTAAATTCCATGACCTTTCTAGACTCATGGCTCAATACTAGTAAGTTCCCTGTGGTAGCGTCGTAGTAGATATCAGAGAGGTCATCGGCATCCTTCACCTCAAAGGAGTTTAGCACTGTGCCGTCCTCTTTTAGCTCCATAACCATCTTTGGCTTCTTCTCGTTTACCACGAAGATATTGCCACTCTTTGGGTCGAGGCTTACCCCCTCGATACCGTAGTTCATGTTCCATAGGTGATAACTTATAGGTACTTTAATAGTCTTTAGTACCTTCCCCTTCCTATCTATCTCTACTATCTCCCTCTTTCTCTCCTCAGCCAGGAGAAAGGTTTGTGTATCAGGCCTATAGGCTATTCCCTCCAGGTCATTTGAGGATAGGTCTATTGACCCGGAAACCTCCCCCTTTTTGGTAATTTCATATACGATGCCTCCACCATCCTGGACGGTCCAGAGGGTGTCGTGAAGGGGGTCGTAGGTCAGGCCCGATGGTTCCTTCACCGCCACAGGAAAGGATTCTACGTGAAGCTTATATTCAGTGGCTGAGGTTAACTTACAAAAGAGGAAGATAAGTAAGACCCAAAGAAAAGGCATACGCTGAGACCTCTGTAAAAGGTTAATGCAGCTTTTAATTTCCCCCTCCCTCGATGGGAGGGGTTAGGGGAGGGTGAAGATAAATCTATCACCCCCACCTTTCCTCCCCCATCACGGGGAGGGGGTTGTGAACCCTCCGCAAGGGCTATCGACCGTCGGTGTTTCAGGATGCGTTTGAGCGGTAGACAACGACCTTTATGGTCGTTGATGTCCTCAACGAAGTTAAAACTTCGTTGTCTACCGCTGCCACGCTCAATCGTTGGAGCGAGCTCCAACGCTACAAAACTCTCCCTCAAAATGCCCCGCCTGAGGCGGGTGCAGGGTTTTTCAGAGGTCTCTCCCCTAATTTAATCTTCCGATTTTCTTTTCCACGCATGCTACAATGGCGCCACTCTGGACCAGGTGGTAAAGGGTCTCTATATCCTTAGAGAGGACCCTGTCTCTCTCCATATGGGGTACGTGTTCCCTTATGAGCTTATAGGCCTCCAGGGTGCCGTGGCCGGGTTTCAGGTTTGTAAAGAGGTCAAGGGCCTGGGCAGCGCAGAGGAGTTCTATGGCCGTCACATACTGGGCATTCTTCAGAACCTCCCTGCACTTTCTGGCAGCAATAGTGCCCATGCTCACATGGTCTTCCTTATTGGCTGAGGTAGGGATGGAGTCTACGCTGGCTGGATGGCAGAGGGTCTTATTCTCTGAGACCAGGGCGGCGGCTGTGTACTGGGCGAGCATGAGGCCAGAGTTTAGGCCAGGGTCTTTTATCAGAAAGGCCGGTAGTCCGCTGAGCTGGGGGTTAACTAGCCTTTCTACCCGCCGCTCCGAGATGTCAGCCAGTTCTGAAAGGGCTATGGCCAGGAAGTCCGTAGCGAATCCCACGGGCTGGCCGTGGAAATTGCCTCCCGTAAGAATCTCCCCGGTTTCATAGAATACCAGGGGGTTATCCGTGGCAGAGTTCATCTCGGTGAGGATTACTTTTTTTGCATATTCCAGGGCATCCCTGGAGGCGCCGTGAACCTGAGGACAGCACCTTATGGTGTAGGCATCCTGGACCCTGGTGTAGTCTTTGTGAGAGGTTATTATGTTGCTTCCAGCCGTAAGTCTTCTAAGATTCTCAGCGCATAGGGACTGGCCAGGATGGGGCCTCACATCGTGAATCTTTTGGTCAAGCTGGATATTAGAGCCCATGAGTACCTCCATGGTCATCCCAGCCGCTATATCTGCTGCTTTCATGAGATTAATAGAGTCATAGACTGTCATAGCCCCTATGGCCGTCATGACCTGTGTGCCGTTTATTATAGCCAGGCCCTCACCCTCTTCCAGAAGCAATGGGGGTATGCCTGCCCTCCGCATGGCTTCTTTACCTTCTAGGCATGTACCATGGTAAAAGGCCTTGCCCTCTCCTATCATGACCAGGCCCATATGGGCCAGGGGGGCAAGGTCTCCACTTGCTCCTACAGAGCCCTTCTCTGGGATAACGGGGAGGACCCCTTTATTGACCATCTCCACCATGGTCTCCAGGGTCTTTAGCCTTATCCCTGAGTATCCCTTGGCAAGGCTGTTGATCCTAAGGGCCATGATGGCCCTGGTAGTTTCCTCATCAAAGGGGTTCCCTACCCCTGCTGAATGGCTGAGGAGTATATTTCTCTGGAGGTCCTTCGTTTGCTCTTTGGAGAGGACAACACTGCTCAAGGCGCCGAAGCCAGTAGTAACACCGTATACTATCTTTCTTTTTTCAACAGCCTCTTCAATAATTCGGCGGGCCTTTTTTATCCTCTCCGCTACTTTAGGGGAGAGGGAAACTGTGAGGTCTTGTCGCGCCACGGCAGCTAAGGCCTCTATACTTAGATTGTTGCCGTCTAGGGATATTTCTTCCATGTCAAGATTAACAGGGCGTAATAATTCTGTAGCGGTCGAGTTATGTGCGCCGGAGGCGCATCCGCCTCTGGCGGGCTTGCTCGATCCGCCTTAGGCGGACAGAGTAAACTCTGCCACTACAAATGGTGGTGCTGGGCTGCAGTTAATGTAATTAGACTTGCGGACCAGCGGTTTTAATAGAGCTAGCTATCTCTTTTAAGGCACAGACGGCCTGAGCTACGTCATCTTCTGTATTAAAATATCCCGGGCTTATCCTGACAGTACCTTCGGGGAAGGTACCTAGTTCCTTGTGAGTGAAGGGCGCACAGTGGAGGCCTGAGCGCACCGCAATATCGAAGGATTCATCCAGGAGACTGCCCACTAGAGAGGGGCTGGAATCTTTTATGTTTAAGGATACTATGGATAGTCTCTTCCCGGTGTCTTTGGGACCGTATAGTATAAATCTGTTGTCTCCTTCCAGAACCCGGAGGATATTGGAGAGGAGGCGATGTCCATGAGACCGTATACTGTCTATGCCTTTAGCCAGGAGGAATTCTACCCCGGACTTAAGCCCGACGATGCCTACAAAGTTGGGGGTTCCCCCTTCCAGCCTGAAAGGTAGGGCCTCTGGTTGCGATGGGGACTGGGAGTTTACACCCGTGCCTCCTTCCCTCCAGGGTGCTAGCTCTACCCTATCGCCTACATATAGCCCTCCTGTGCCAGGGGGGCCAAAGAGCCCCTTATGGCCTGTGAAGGCCAGGAGGTCGATGCATTCTTCCTCCACGCTGATGGGCCAGACACCCGCAGACTGGGCCGCATCTACCATAAAGATTAGGTCTTCCTCTCTGACCAACCTACCGATGTCCTTGAGGGGCTGAACAGTTCCTAACACATTAGAGGCGTGAGTTATTACCACCAGCCTTGTCTTAGGGTTTATGGCCTTTTTAATATCTTCTGGGTCTATGAAACCCTCCTGGGAGGCCCTTACTCTACTTGAGGTGATGGTTCCCCGCTTCTGGAGGTTCTCTAGAGGTCTTGTTACAGAGTTATGCTCTAAGGTGCTGGTGACTACATGGTCACCCTGCCTTAAGAGACCTTTTATGGCCATATTTAGGGCATCGGTGGCATTTAAGGTAAAGATTATCCTGTTAGGGTTCTTGGCCCCAAAGATACTAGCCAGGAGCTTTCTAGTCCCTTCCAGCTCCCTTTCCGCCTCTAAGGACATCCTGTAGCCTGCCCTGCCTGGGTTGGCACCCCTTTCCCTGAAGAATAGGTCCATCTCCCTGTATACTTCCTGAGGCTTTGGGAAGCTGGTGGCCGCGTTGTCTAGATATATCAATAGAGTGCCCTTAACTCACATACCAATATATTTGGAATACAGGTCTTTAGCCAGGGCCTGGTCTTGAGTGCCCTGTACTATAGTCCTGCCATCAGGGAATACCACCATTTCTAGGCTCTTCACTCTGAACCTTAGAAGAAATGGGTTGTAACTCACCGCGCCCACTTTCTCTAACCTTTTTGCCAGGTCCTCCAACCCTATTTTTTCTCCCTTTGTTGGCACTATCTGTATGGAATTGGTGCCGCATGGGCTGGTTATAATAACACCTGTCTTGGCATTTAGGAAGTCATATCTACCCAGTCGGCAGGCAGGACACTGGTGGCTTCTTGCCCCTGATACGTTCAGCCTTTGGAAGGTTCCCTGCCACAGGTCTATGCTTATAAGGTCTCTAATGAGGGTATCTCTGTGGCCTGTGAGGGCCTTTACGGCCTCGGCCGCCTGAAGGGCACCCACTACTTTAGCAATGGGCCCTAAGATGCCAGCGGTCTCACAAGTGGGTAGGGAGGCAGTTGGAGGGGTTGTCTCCAGGAGGCACCTGAGGCAGGGGGTCTCTCCAGGGAGGATGTCCATAAGTATACCCTGGCTGCCCAGGCATGCTGCGTAAATCCATGGTACCCGATGTTTGAGGGAATAATCGTTTATGAGAAATCTTGTCTCAAAATTGTCTGTGCAGTCTAAAATGAGGTGGGCCCCATGGGCCAATTCCTCTATGTTAGTGGGATTGATATCTGCGGCTATACCTTCTATATGGAGGTGGGAGTTTATACGCTGGAGTTTTTTTTCTGCAGCAACGGCCTTTGGAATACCCTCTTTGAGGTCTCCTTCGTCGAAGAGGTCTTGCCGCTGGAGATTACTTTCTTCCAGGAAGTCCCTGTCAATAATCCTTAAATGGCCAACCCCAGCCCTGGCAAGAATGCTTGCGGAGGTAGTTCCTATAGCCCCGCATCCTACTATCAAGGCGTAGCCTCGTGAGAGCCTCTCTTGTCCCTCTTCACCTATAGGCTGGAAAAGTATCTGGCGTGAGTATCTATTAAAGTCTTCTCTCATAAGGGATGGCGAAGATAAGGTAAGTGCATAAAAGGGGGGAAGCTAAGGGCAACAGAATGCCCTTAGCTCATTTCATAGCTGCTTACACAGACATCATCGCCATGGGCGATGCATTTTTGTCTGCGGTGGGCTATAGAGGAGTTTATCCCCTTCCCAAAGCCTGCAATCCAGGACATTATGATATCACACATGGCTTTTGGAGGAGCCCCTGCGGTGTCCCAGTACCTTCCATGTATACAAATACTGTGGTCCCAAACTATATGCCTCTCATTCTCATCTAAGACCTGAGCCCCTCGGTCACAGGGCATACCGTCGCAGAAGTTATCTAGCAGTAGCTCAAAGGCCCTTCCAGGAGAAGAGTTCTGAGGGCCTAGGCTTTTTTCCCTTAGAGCGGACTGGGCACAGCGGAGGCCGTGTTGGAAGGCTGCCTGGGATGCCACCTCCTTTGCCTTTTCACCAAATTTTTTACAAAAGGCGGCAACAATGGCTGCCTCTCTGGTTTCTACGTCGTCTATCAACCCCTGGATGCCAGAGTGAATGGGTTTATCCTCCAGCAGTTCCTCAAGAGATTTGTTTTCATCTTGTGCAGGGGGATATTTTTTATAGAGCTCTGCCAGAGTGTCTTCAGCTTCTTTGCCGAACTTCTCCTTTAAGGCCTCCACTATAGCCTTTTCCCTGGCCTCAGAGATCTTTATCTTCTTATGCATCCAGTGATGGATGGGACCTAAAACTAAACTCATGCGCTTTTGACTCCTTTCCCTTGTCCTCTGATGGAGACCTCTTAAACGGCCTCTACATATTCTACGTCGGGGATCTCCTCTTTTAGTCGGGCTTCCACCCCCATCTTCAGGGTTATTATCGAACTAGGGCAGCTACCACAGGCACCTTTCAGCCTTACCTTTACTACCCCATTTGATATGTCGACCAGTTCTATGTCTCCACCGTCTGCCTGTAGGGCAGGTCTCAGCTCGTTTAATACCTTTTTTACTTTTTCCCTATCTACCATGAAGAGTTCTCCTTCCTTAATGACCAACTTATGTTACGATTTAAAGACCCCATTTACTTCTTTTTTTCTATAGCCTCATTAAGCTCTTTCACGATGATTTCAGGGTCCATATTGTGCATCATTGCCCCAAAGGCTATATCTTCCATCTTTGAGCCCGGGCAGGTAAAGCAACCAGAACCGAAGTACTTCTTAAGTACACCCTCGGTCTCAGGATACTTCTTGATAACTTCCCCAATACTGGACTTTTTTGTGATCTTATGTTCCGACATGTATTTTGTACTCCTTGATTAACACTTAACTAACCTTCTGTAGGCGTAGGCCTCATGCTCATAAACATATTCAGTACGAACATGCCTATAGCGCATACCTGTAAAGCTGCGAAAAGGCCTGCTAGAAGTGCTGAATAGCCCCAGAGACTCACCAGGCCTAATAGGCTGATATTGGCTACCCAGAAGTGCATCTGCATCAGTTTGGGATAGGCTATCGGGTTTCCGCTGAACCGGGGTAAGATGTGGTAGCCTACACCATAGATCATCATGGATACCCATCCCAAGAGATTTAAGTGTGAGTGAGCAAATATCAACTGAGGCTGATCCATGTCATAAAACACCATCAATAACCCCAAGCAGGCTGAAATAAAGAAATAAATAAGACCTGCGAAGACAAAATTCTTTGCAGTAGGATCCATTAGTTACCCTCCAAAGTTGTCTTGCTGGCCAGACTACAACTAATGGAACATCCGAAAAGAGGCTGATATTATTAAATTATCCGAAAATTAATATTTGTCAATAATAAAAATAAAAAATCCCACCCAAGGGTACAGATTTTTGTTGAATAAAAGGTGCATTTTTTCTATATTAAGATTTTGTCCTTATGAGCGCAAGTTTAATATATTCACCCTTTTTCCTTATAACCGCACTTTACCTCCTTAGCAGTGTCTGGGGGTTAGGGAATCTCCTAAGGCCTGAGGGCTTTAGTAAGAAGTGGGCGGACCGCCTTCCTATTATAGCCTTTGTCCTTCACAGTCTATTCTTAATTTTCCTTACCTTCAAGACCAACAATATTCCCATAACTAATCTCTTTGAGTCTATGGTCTTCCTGATATGGTGTGTGGTGGCGGTATTTAATGGTGTGGGGTATCTGTATAATGTTACGGCTCTGGGGGCCTTCTTATTCCCCCTGGTGACGCTCTTGAGCTTATGGGCCATAGGCCTGATGGGACATCCCCTTAGTGCACCCACAAATCTAGGGAAGTTCTGGCTGATAGCCCATACTATCCCCCTTTTTATGGGGTATGCTGCCTTTACCCTTACCTTTACCCTGAGTGTGATGTATCTAACCCAGCAGAGGCAGTTGAAGCTGAAGGTCTTTGGGCCCCTCTTTAAGGGACTGCCCTCCCTGGAGAGCCTGGATGTCCTTATGTGGAGGACCCTGAGCCTTGGCTTCCCACTCCTGACTCTTGGGTTGGTCTTTGGTGCCTTTTGGATGAGATATTCTAATGCCCTCGGCCCCCAGTGGTACCTTGATTCAAAGGTGGTGATGGGTCTGGTTACCTGGCTCATCTATGCGGCCTTACTGCACCTGAGGATAGGTGTATCATGGCACGGTAGCCGAGTGGCCGCCCTCACTATTGTGGGATTTATTTTGGTGCTCTTTACCTTCCTGGGCACCTTCTTCCTGGGTGCTCAGCATGGGTTCCAGAAGGTATCTCAAGAAGACGTACGGCTGATAAAAGAGCTGAAATGAGATGAACATATTGGTAGTGGGTCTCAATCATAAGTCTGCTCCCGTGGAGATAAGGGAGCAGCTAGCCTTTAGCACCTCTAAGATTCCAGAGGCCCTGGAGCGCTTCCGCAAGGGCTTTCCCTCTAGTGAGGTGGTGATTCTTTCTACCTGTAATAGGGTGGAACTCTATGCCAGTTCTCCTGAGGACTCCCTTACAGCAGATGCAGTGCTGGAGTTTTTATCCCGATTCCACGGTTTGGAAAAGGAGAAGTTCCAGGAGCATATGTACAGCTATTATGGCCTGGAGGCGGTTAATCATCTCTTCTTTGTGGCCTCAAGCCTGGATTCTATGGTGGTGGGAGAGTCGCAGATTGTGGGTCAGGTGAAGGAGGCTTATATGGCGGCCGCTACCTGTGAGGCCACAGATAAGACCCTGAATAAACTCTTCCAGCAGGCCCTGAGCGTTGCCAAGGAAGTCCATACCAAGAGCGACATAGCTAAGGGCAAGGTTTCTATTGGCTCAGTGGCCGTGGATTTTGCAAAGAAGATGGTTCGGGATTTTTCCGACAAGACAGTGTTTATTATTGGCGCTGGGGAGATGGCCGAGCTGGTGCTTAAGTCACTGGTGGACCAGGGTACTAGGACAGTGATGGTCTCCAATCGAAGCTTTGATAGGGCTGTGGCCCTGGCAGGGGAGTACGGGGGTAAGGCGGTGCGTTTTGATGACCTGGGGGAGGAACTCTTTAAGGCAGATATAGTGATAAGCGCTACTGCAGCTCCTCACTACGTGCTCCATCCTGAACATATAAGGGAGGCCATGAAGCGGCGCAGGGGTAAGCCTATGTTCCTCATAGATCTTGCGGGCGAGCATAGGGATATAAACCCCGAGGTAATTAAGATAGACAACGTATATCTCAACAATATTGACGACCTCGAGAGTATGGTTAAACAGAACACCGACGAAAGGGCCAAGGAGATGGAGAAGTGCAGGGCTATAGTGGAAAAAGAGGCAGAGGAATTTATGGCCTGGCTAGAGGAGATGAAGATAGGCCCTGCTATTACCCACCTGAGGGAACACTTCCACAGCATTGGTAAAGAGGAACTGGAAAGGCTCAGGCCTAAGCTAAGGGGAGTAGGTGAGGAGGTCTGGCAAGAGGTGGTATATACCATGGAGAGGACCTTGAACAAACTTCTCCACGAGCCTGCAAAAGTAGGCAAACAGGAGGCCAAGAACGGCGGGGGCTACCGCTACGTAGAGACTCTTAAGAAACTCTTCGGTATCCGTCCCACAGACCACTCCAAGACCGCTCCCCCTAACCCGTCTGGCTCAGTCTGATAAGTTTTGTTAGGTCCAGGGCATTCTTTACTGCCCAGCCTCCTTCGTCGTTATTAAAATATATGTAGACGTCTTTACCCTGGGACAACCACCCCTTTATGTCCCTGGCATCCCTCCTGAGGGCACCAGGGGGATAACACCCCGAGTAGGGCATCCCTTCCCCTGCTTCTGGTCCGTGCCTTCTCAGGTAAAGGAAGCCTGCTGTCTGGGGTATCTCCTGGGAGAAGATGGGCCAATCGGCCATGCAAAGGGCAATATCTGCCTCCCTGAGTAGCTCAAAGACGTCCTCAGAGAGCCAGCTTTCTTCCCGGAACTCAAAGGCATGTCGCATGGGACCGTACCTCTTCAGCACCCGGGTAAAATCCTTAAGCCTCTGGGTATCCTTCTTAAACCTTGGGGGTAACTGCCACAGGACCACGGAGAGCTTTTCCTTAAGTAGCCTTGCCCGCTGGAAATAGAGGTCTAGGGGCCCCTGGCAATTCTTTAACCTTTTTATATGGGTGATAAACCTGCTTCCCTTTAGGGCAAAGGTGAAACCCTTTGGAGTCCTTTTGTACCAGGATTGAAAGGTCTCCTCTGAGGGGAGCCTGTAGAAGGCCACGTTCAATTCCACGGTATCAAAATACCCTGCATAGTATTCCAGCCATCTCCTCTGTGGCGTGCCTTCAGGATAAAACACCCCATTGCCCCAGTGGTCATAGACAAAGCCGCTAGTGCCCACAAAGGCCCTGGCCTTCTTTGCCCTTTTTGGAGGGGTTGCTACCTTCTTCATGGTTAGGTCTTTAAAATTGTAGGGACAGGTCACGCCATAGGCGGATTCGCCTCAGGCGAAGTTCGCCCTGTCCGCTCAGTCATGGACGGACAGCCATGAAGGCCGTCCCTACGCTTAAAAGCAACATC
>JAUQZZ010000164.1:0-3496 GCA_030586765.1 Candidatus Brocadiales bacterium
TCAATGGGGAATTTTCCAGCGACACGGTCGCTGGACTCCATAAAACGACACTTTTTCAGAGGTCTCGGTATGTGTGTATCAGTACACCTATAACAAATCCAAAGTCAGGAAAGCCTCAGTAAAGACATATGCTGGCGAAACTTACAGTCCCCATGGGATCTGGCCACTGTTCGTATTTAAGGAGCTTCCCCTGGGAGGCATTCACTGCCTGAAGCAGCATATAGATAGGGGCAAGACCACATATCCTCCGCCTATCGCCAACCCGCTGGACGCTGCTGAAGAACCCCTCTGCATCTACTTTTTCTATAAATCTTATCATCTCCATGTCCTCTCTAGCCACCTCGCTTAAGACCTCCTTTGTTACAGTAAAGGGGTCCCCGAAGCGGGGTCCCACATGGCTTAAGTCGGCACTGGCCAGCACAAAGACCTCCCCGCTGTACTCCCTTATGGCCTCCTTTAGCGCACCAACAAAGTCACTCACCTCCGAGACGCTAGATGGACTAATTCCCTTGTGGAGCATCTCGTGAAAGGATGAGCAGAGGATAGGTACTATAGTAATGTCGCGTCTGCCATTATAAACGTACTGGAGAAATACTGCCTGGAACTCTATAGAGTGTTCTGCCCGATGGGCGAATTCGCCCTTATAGAGGGTTTCCCCGCCATGTCTTTCCAGAACATCTACCAGTCCCCTATCAGTAGGGAGGACACCAAAGGGCGTCTCAAAATCCTTCTTGGTTAGGGCAAAAAGCCCATCCATCTCCCCATGGGCTGTGCCGAGGAGGATAAAACACCTGGCCTTGGTGGACTCTTCTATCTCCTTGTATCCCCAGGCAAAACATGGCCCTCCTCTGCCAAAATCTATATGGGGGAGAACGGCCCCCCTTGCCTTCCTGACATATTCCGTCCTGGTTGCCTGGCCAGGGCCGTCCTTTGATAAAAAATAGCCCTCCAGCTGGTCCCTAAGCCTCTCTGGGGTCCCCTCGTAGCCCCTCCCTGCTAGGATTGCCTTCCTTAGACTTGCGTTTCTAAAATCCTCCTTAAGCCCTTTTAAGAAGCTGTGAAAACCGTTGCTCTCCAGAAGCAGATGGGAGTCCAACTCCTTCACAATCTTTTCTACATGTTCCCTGAGTATCAGTCCCCCGTACCTTTTTGCGTGTTCCGCCTGTACGTCTAGGATAGAATGGCGGCCGTCAAAGAATCTTATTATCTGGAAGACACTGTAAGGGACAAAGACCAGCTTATCGGTGAGATTAGAGGGGTCTCTCAGGCATACCGCCTCCTTCCCAGAGACCTCTACAGGGAAGGCTTCTAAGGGGCGCAGCTTAGGGTATTCCAAGTCAGGTTCTCCAAGAGTGCTTTAAATCCCCTTATAACCTGCAGTCTTGAGCTTTGCAAGGATAAATTGCCTTGACAGCCTATTGCCATTAGGCCATAATCGCCCCACAACCGCCTTGAGGAAGAGGTCATGGCCAGACGAATATGCATCTCTGTTATAGGGGCTAGTGTTGCTGCGGAGGGTGAGCTCAGCATCGCTCAGGAGCTGGGCAGGGAGATAGCCAGGAGAGGGGCTGTGCTAATATGTGGTGGGCTTACTGGCGTTATGGAGGCTGCGGCCAAGGGGGCCAGAGAAGAAGGGGGACTGACCATTGGTATACTGCCAGGTGAAGATTCCTCTAGTGCCAACCCCTACATAGATGTTCCTATTGTTACAGGCCTAGGCTTCGTCCGAAATGTCATCGTTGCCTATTCGGGTGATGCAGTGATTGCTGTGGGAGGGAAGCTGGGTACCCTGACGGAGATTGCCTTCGCCTTTATGAAGGACAAACCCGTGATAGGTATAGGAACGTGGGCCCCGGAGGAAGGCCGCCTGGAGGGTCATAAACTAATCTTGGCCAAAGATGCTAAGGAGGCCGTTAAGAAGGCCCTTGAGATTATTAATACCAGGCGGGCTTAAAATAAAAACGTTGTAGTGGCAGGAGTCGCCCTGCTTCTTACTGAGCAAACCCTACAGGCGGATTTACCTCTTACATGGCGCTACAACACAGTCTTAAAAAAGAAGGCGGGCAAATCTCTGATGGATTTGCCCGCCCCTGCGGGTCCTCAAACTACCTACTTACCCTGTACCGTTCGGTTAAGATACAATACTTCGCTGTAGCTAAGCCCTTTAGGCCACAGCCCTTACAGAATAATTTCCCTTGTGCCTGTCCTTTAACTCACCGAGCTTAGACTTGTTCCAGTTGGATATACGGCTGTAATAGCCTACTATCCGTGTGATCCCGTAGAGTTTGTTCCTTATGCCGGTCTCAAGGGCCACGACTACCTCCTTAAGCTCCTGCTCCATAATGGCCTCTAGGCTTACACCGTAAGCCGCTTTCTTTTCATGATTTAGGACCTTGATTTGGTGAGTAGAGAGGCTATCCCCCTCTATATCCCCATCTATCTCCAGATAATCGTGGGCCTCTAGAGCTTCGTGGAAGGCCAGCAGTCTTTCTTCTAAGGTAGAAGAGGACTCCTGCACCTCCCTATCCAGTATTGCTGGGGTCATCTTTTCCTAATTCCCTCCTTTCGCCAACAAAGATACATTAAGTTCAAAGTGCCGCCGCCACCCGATTCTTACTTCCATCTCACCTCCTTACTTGCTCACTACTAATAGCATTCGATGGTTATTATAGTAGTCTATATAGCTATGTCAAGGAAAAAAATACAATATTTTGTATAGTAAGGTCTAGAAGGTGCAACATATTGTTTCTAAATCAAAAGATTAACGGTCTCTACTAAAATGCCCCTTTCCTCTTGACGGGTAAAAGAGGAAACCTATAGAATCTTAATAGGTCATAAAAAGGAGGGCATTATGGAAGCAACAAAGGCAATCAGATGGGAAAAGTCTTACGTAGTTGCCTCAATGAAGGCCACCAAGGCAAACAAGATGGTCTTGGTGGATTTTTATGCCCCGGGCTGAGGGGGCTGCGACAAATTGGATGCCGTGACGTATCCAGAGACAAAGGTCGCTGACTTTGTAAATCGCTATTTTGTCCCAGCAAGGATAGACTTCAAGGATAACCCCGATGTTGCGGCCAAGTTTGGTGTGATGTGGTCGCCCACCATTCTCTTTATAGACCCTGTGGACGGTATAGTACATCATCAATTCACTGGCTATCTCCCACCAGATGCCTACCTGGCAGAGGCCCATATAGGTTTGGGCAAGATAGCCTTCGACCACAACAAATTCGAGGAGGCCGCCAGGTGGTTCCAGAAGGCGGTAGAGGAGTTTTCAGAGACAGAGGCAGCACCCCAGGCCCAGTATTATCTTGGTGTAGCCCAATACAAGCGCACAGGCAGGCCCGATGGTCTAAAGGAGGCATGGAAGGTCCTTCTCAAGCGTTACCCGAAGAGTTCCTGGGCAACCAAGGCCTCCTTTATAGAGGATAAGGAGTAAATCGATACCTTTGGGAAATTAAAAATTGTAGTGGTCCGCCCAAGGGGGACTCTGCTTAAC
>JAUQZZ010000164.1:3506-3746 GCA_030586765.1 Candidatus Brocadiales bacterium
CAGAATTAAAGGTCATGCCCACCCAAGGCCTGGAGGTGACCCAGTGTGCCAATACCACTACCCGTCTTAAAGGAGCATTTTATAGCTTCCTGTAGGAACTCCTTTGCCATCAGGGTGGCCTCTAAAAGACCCCTTCCCTGGGCAAGGCCAGTGGCAATGGCCGAGGCTAAGGTGCAGCCGCTACCATGGGTATTCTTGGTGGGGATGCGCAGGGACGGCAGGTGATGGAAGGTCTTGCCA
>JAUQZZ010000165.1 GCA_030586765.1 Candidatus Brocadiales bacterium
GTTCCCTGGTCGGGAGATTCAGTGCACTCTACGATGTCTATGAGCATGTATTGAATTGGGCGCTGAGGCACAGGAAGAAGATACTGGCATCCACCTTTGGTGTCTTTGCGGCCTCTCTATCCCTCTACTTCTTTATTGGTACAGAGCTTCTTCCTGTGATGGACGTAGGTCAGTTTACGGTCTATATCCGTGCACCATCTGGAACAAGGGTAGAAAAGACAGAGGAACTCATTTCCAAGGTGGAAGAGACTGTAAGAGAGGAGATTCCCCCTTCTGAGTTAAAGATGCTAATCTCCAATATCGGGGTGCTCTACGATTGGCCAGCGGCCTACACCCCCAACTCTAGTCCTGGGGATGCCTTTATTGAGGTCCAGTTGTCTTCTAAACGTAAGAAGAGTGCCCAGGAGTACGTCCAACTCCTGAGGGGTGTCTTTGTGGAGCAATTCCCTGGTATTGGTTTTGCTTTTAATACTGGTGGCCTTATGACTACTGCTCTAAACTTTGGACTTCCCTCGCCTATAAACATCCAGGTAGAAGGTAGAGATATGAAGACTGCCCATGGTATTGCCCTGGAGGTCAAGGAGGTTGTCAGGGGTGTTCCTGGTGCCGCGGATGTCAGGGTTCAGCAGAATCTGGATTATCCGCAAATAGATATTGATATAGACCGCATTAAGGCAGCATATCTGGGCATCACGCAAGAAAATATAGTCAAGAACATAGTAACAGCCCTTAATTCCAGCATCAACTTCTCCCCTGCCTTCTGGATAGATTACGTCACAGGGAATCACTATTTTGTTGGCGCCCAGTATCTTGAGGAAGATATAAACTCGATGGAGACCCTGGATAACATCCCTATTACCAGTTCTGTACAGAAAGAGCCCATCCTCCTGAAGAATATCGCAAAGTTTGAACGTATCACTGCACCTGTAGAGGTAGGCCATTTAAACATCAGAAGGGTTATTGACGTATACGCAAACGTCTTTGGTCGTGACGTTGGTTCTGTGGCCAGGGATATTGAGAAGAGGCTTAAAAAGCTCCATCTGCCAGAGGGTTATTCTGTGAACATGCGCGGCGAGGTCTCCAGCATGCGAGAATCCTTCAAGGGCTTCGGGTTTGGAATGATCCTGGCAGTAATACTTGTTTATCTGGCACTGGTTGCACAATTCAGGTCGTTTCTGGACCCCTTCATCGTCATGCTAGCTGTCCCCCTAGGGCTCATGGGCGTGCTGTGGATGCTTTCCATCACAGGTACAACCCTCAATGTGCAATCCTTTATGGGTACTATTATGATGGTAGGTATCGTAGTGGCCAACAGCGTACTAATGGTAGAATTTGCTAATCGTCTCTGGAGAGAAGGGTCACCTGTAAGGGAGGCCATAATCACTGCTGCAAAGGTAAGAGTTCGGCCTATCCTTATGACGTCCCTTGTTACCATACTTGCCCTTACCCCATTGGCATTAAGGGCTTCGGCCAATATGCCCTTAGCCAGGGCAGTTATTGGGGGGCTTATTGTCTCCACCTTCCTTACCCTTGTGCTCGTTCCCGTACTTTACATCTTGCTTAAAAGAGAGAAAGGTGCAAAAACTTGAGGTGGAGATGCAAGAAGAATAAGCAGCGCCTTCCCCTGGAGAGGCTTCCTTTAGTTATCGTAGCGTTACTGGGATTCAGCTTAGTAATGACTGTTCAGCCAAAGGTCTTGCAAGCAGGTGTCAAGGACAGTAGGCAGGAATTGATAGTCCATGTAGGGGTGACAAGACCCCATCGTGAGGACTTAGTTCGTAAAGTTACTCTACAGGGTAGCGTTGCCGCCTTCGAACAGGCCTCACTCTATGCCAAGGTTGCGGGATACCTTCAATGGATTGAGGTAGATAGGGGGGACTGGGTAAAAGAAGGCCAGGTGCTGGCCTTGATAGATATGCCCGAAATGGTCCCAGAGTATGAGCAACTCAAGGCCGAATACGATAAATACAAGGCAGAGTATGCCCTCCAGGAGATTATATATAACAGAAAGAAAAATCTCAGGGCTGAGGAGGCTGTTACCGAGGAGGATTTAGACATAGCCAGGGCCCAATTTGAGACGGCAAGGGCTAATGTGGATATAGCTAAGGCTAAGATGGAAAGGGTGGCTACTCTTATGGAATATGCCAGAATCAAGGCCCCCTTTGACGGTGTTATTACAGAACGTTTCCTAGACCCTGGTGCTTTAATTCAGCTTGGAACAACTGCCACCAAACCCTCACCCATCCTTACTATGATGGACATCGAGATGGTACGCATCTACATCGATGTCCCTGAACCAGATGTACCCCTTATAAAAAAAGGTATGCCTGCCACCTTCGTTGCAGGGGCGCTCCCCGGGAAAGAGTTCTCGGGGGAGGTGGTTCGTTTTTCTACCGCTCTAGAGACCAGCACCCGGACTATGAGAACGGAGGTATATATTCCCAATCCTGACCATATTTTGCTCCCTAGTATGTTTGGATACGTTACCCTGGTTCTGGAAAAGCATAAGGACACCCTGACCCTCCCTGCAGAATGTCTAGTTGTTGAGAAAGAGGGAAAGTTTGTCTATACAGTTGTTGATGATAGGGTGAAAAAGGTGCCTGTTGAGACAGGTATTGATACGGGCATACGGGTAGAAATCACCAGGGGCCTCACTGGGGAGGAGGATATTATTTTAGCAGGAAAAGGTTCGGTTTCTGAGGGGATGCAGGTAAAGCTATCTAGAATCACTTCTAAATTAGGAGAAGGGAAGGAATGAAGCCTTATCTATGCTGCGAGAAGACTCTCTTTATCTCAGCGGTCCTTTTCTTTCTAAGCGGCTGCTTTGCCTCTGAACAGAGTCCTGTTTATACACACCGATACAGGGGAAAAAATGCCTCAGCCCAGGCAAGGAGCGCCATTAAATTCCAGGAAACAAAGACTCAAGCCTCAGCCCCCCTTGAACCCATCGAGCTAAGGGCTCAAAAGGAGGTGTTACCCATAGACCTGCCTACCGCCCTCCGCCTGGCGGCTACCGAGAACCTCGATATTGCCCTGGCAAAGTCTAGGATACAAGAGGCCGAAGGAGAGAAGGATGAGGCAAAGCTAAAGCTCCTACCCAACCTCTCTGCTTCTCTGCTACGGCGCCACACCAGCGGTACCCTACTAGGGACCTTCGGAGACTTTCAGCGCGAGACCTTTGGCACCGTAAACCCAGAAGGGAAGTTGAGGCTTTCCTTGAATCCAGGACAGGCCGTCTTTAATGCTGCAGCAGCCCGTAAGACCCTGGAGGCCACTCGTTCCAATGCCTCCCAGGTTGTGCAAAACACCTTGCTTATAGCAGCCCAGCAGTACTTTAACTTGCAAGAGGCACAGAGCCGAATCAACATCGCCGAAAAGGCGGTTGCTCAGTCTCGAGAGCTATTGCGCATCACGGAAATGCTTGAGAAACAAGGGGCTGGACTCAAGGTAGATGTCTTCCGTACAGAGGCTAGATTGCAGAGAGATATACAGGAATTACTTTTGGCAAAAAACAAATTCCGAAGGGCCTCTCTCGAGCTTGCCCTAACTTTAAAGATCGAGCCTACCATTATCCTATCGCCCAAAGACGCCGAGGTAAGGCAGATTACCATAGTAGACCCAGCCCTAACCCCGGACCATTTAGTGGATATAGCTATAGCGAAACGCCCAGAGGTAGAAGAGGTCTACCTTCGGGTAGAATCTGCCAGCGCTGCAAAAAAGGCCGCCCTGTGGGAGGCCTTTGGGC
>JAUQZZ010000166.1:0-3497 GCA_030586765.1 Candidatus Brocadiales bacterium
ATAAAAAGGGTGCGCCTGCCCACTCTTGTCATGAGAACATTAATTATCTCTTCCCTTTTTATATTGCTTGCTACCGGTATAAATGGTTATCGTGAGAAAAGCTCCTTCTTTGATAAGGTATCATGCACGACCTCTCCGCCAAGGATGGTTATCTCTACCCTGATGTCTTTTATCTCCTCTATAGGGACAGTAGTGGGGTCTTGGGAAAGCACCGCCAAGTCAGCCAGCTTTCCTGGTTGTATAGTGCCTTTTAGGTCTTCCTCAAAGGAGGCAAAGGCACTGCCGCGGCTGTAGCAGTAAAGGGCCTCCAGGGGGCTGAGCCTACTTTCCTCCACGGGATGATTGGCTGCGGACCATATCCCGTACAAGGGGTCTAATGGCATACCATCGGAACCAAAGGCAAGAGGAATGGACATATTATAAAATTCCCTCAAAGGGTTCATTTTCCCCCAGCGTCTCCTGCCTAGCTTTTTCTGGTAGAGTCCGCCAGGGAACCCCCACTGGGCCACAAAGTTGGGCTGTGCGGAGACAATAAGGTCAAGGCCCTTTATCCTCTCCATGGCACCTTCTGGGAGGAGTTCGCAGTGTTCCAGGCGGTGTCTGTGATTCTCTCTGGGGAATCTCTCCTGGGCCTCTTCTAAGACCTCCAGAGCTGCCAGGATGGCCCTATCGCCTATGGCGTGGAGGGCTAGTTGCCAACCCTCCTTGTGGAACTCAACCACTTTATCCCTCAGTTGTGCCTGGTTCCAGCGGAGCCTTCCGTAGTTTTCTGGCTCGTCCTCATATGGTTCCACCAGGGCGGCACTGTGGGCGCCTAGGGAGCCATCAACAAAGAACTTTATTGCCCCCACCTTCAGCTTGTCATTACCCTGCCCTGGGAGGAGACCTCTAAGCTCTAAAAGCTCATCTTCTGAAGCACAGAGGTAAGTCCTCAGGATTAGTTTACCCTCCTGACTCACCCTTTCTATGAGGGGAAAGTTTGAACCCATGTGGTGAAAGGAGGTTATCCCCAGGGAGAGCATCTTTTTCTGCACTACTTCCATAGCGGTCTCCATCTCCTGAGGATGGAATTTCAGGCAGGCCTCTACAAGCCTTCTAGCTTCCCTTTCGACGCGACCGTTGGGTCTTCCTGTAGTGTCCAGGTGCAGACCAGGTGTGTCCTTTTTAACGCGGGCCATCTCCAGGGCGAGGCTATTTGCCAGGACGAGGTGGAGACACACACGTTTCAGGATTACAGGATGGTGAGGACTCACCCTGTCTAGCTCATCCAGGGTAATAAGGCGTCCTTCCTCCCAGAGGCTTTCGTCCCAGTTATATCCCACCACCCAGCTTCCCCTGGGCCTCCTCTTCACCTCTTCTTCAAGGATTCTAAGGACTTCCCTTAGGGATGTGTAGCCCCCAAGGTCTAACCCAAGGTAGGTCTTTGCCATCTCTACAAGATGGAGGTGAGAGTCAATAAAGCCTGGCACTACCGTTCTGCCCCCCAGGTCTATGACCTCCTTGCCAGAGACCAGTTCTTCCCCTACCCCTTCCGAGGCTCCTACATAGACTATTCTATCACCAAGGGTGACCACAGTCTCAGCCAGGGGACTGTCCTTCTCCATAGTCAAGACCCTGGCATTAGAGAGTACTAGGCCCTTACCTGCCCTTTCCATGACTTTCCTCTATTAACCTCTCCAGGGCCTGCCTTGCCCTGCCAGAATCCAGGGACTTAGTCGCCATAGCTAGGCCCTCTTTTATATCTCTGGCTAGGCCCCCCACTACGATAGCCGCAGCGGCGTTAAGGAGCACAATATCTCTTTTCGGCCCAGGGAGTCCCTGTAAGACCTCCTGGATTGCCCTGGCGCTATCCTGGGGACCTTGGGCCATCAGGTCTTCATGCCTGGCCCGTTTTATGCCGTAGTCTTCGGGCTGTATATAAAAACCTTTAATCTGACCGTCCTTAAGCTCTGTGACCTTAGTCCTATCAGTTGTGGTAATCTCGTCCAGTCCATCCATTCCATGCACCACTAAGGCCCTCTTGGTGCCCAGCCTTTTTAGCACCAGGGCCAGGGTGTCAGTAAGACCTTCAGAGTAAACCCCTATGAGCTGACGGCTGTTCCTGGCAGGATTGGTAAGGGGGCCAAGGATGTTGAAGGCGGTGCGGATGCCAAGCTGCTGTCTCGGTTCCTGGGCAAAGCGCATGGACCTGTGAAACAGGGGGGCAAAGAGGAAGCCGATATTTGCCTCACGGATGCATCTCGTAACGCAGTCTGTGTCTGCCTCTATATTCACCCCCAACAGTCTCAGTACGTCAGCGCTACCCGAATGGCTGGTAGAGGCCTTGTTGCCGTGTTTTGCCACCTTAAGCCCTGCCCCTGCCGCTACAAAGGCGGCGGCGGTGGAGATGTTGAAGGTGCTTTTCCTGTCGCCCCCGGTGCCACAGGTGTCTACTACCGTGTCCTCCACGTTTAAGGGCAAGGCCTTTGCCCTCATTACCCTGGCTAGCCCAGTCAATTCCTCCACCGTCTCCCCCTTCATCTTCAGGGCGGTGAGAAAAGAGGCTATCTGGGCCTGGGTAGCCCCTTGGGAAGGGGCATTGCCCCCCATTATCTCCTCCATGCAGGCAGAGGCCTCTTCCTCGGACAGGTCTATCCTTTCTATCAGTTTGGCTATGGCCTCCTTTATCACGATACCTTGAGTGCCTCCTTCAACTTCTTCATAATCTCCCGTGCCTCTCCCATCAGCAGTTCATTATCTTCTATGAGTGGCGTGCCTTTAAGGACGGCCTCCTGCACCTTTAGGTTATAGGAGAGGAACCCTAAGAGGGGTATGTCCTTTAGGCTGTTCTCAATGAAGTCACGCTGTCCTTGATTCATGAGCTTATTGCCTACGGCGAAGAGGGAACGGAGGCCTATGTCTGAGGCCAGGGTCTTTATACGGTGGGCGGTCTCTATGCTAGGCAAGGAGGGCTCCACCACGATTATCATGGCGTTTACACCTTTGACGCTGGCCCTGCCCAGGTGTTCCACCCCTGCCTCCATATCCGCCACTGCCACCTCATCCCTCTGGAGGATGATATGATTAAGCAGACTCCTGAGGAAGACATTCTCTGGACAGGCGCAACCGCCTCCGCCCCTCCTGATAGCGCCCAGGACCACCAGCTTTACGCCGTCCTTTTCTATCCACAATTTTTCAGGAAGGTCAGAGACCGTGGGGTTCAGCTTGAAGAATTTGCCGTACTCCTCAGAGGTGGCGCCGGTGCGCTCCTTGATGAGTTCCTTCATCTCGCTAATGGGCACTATCTCCCATGGCTTGGGAATGCCCAGGGCCAGGGCGAGGTTGGGGGCAGGGTCTGCGTCTATGGCCAGCACCTTTTTATCCTCCTGGGCAAAGAGCCAGGCCAGGGCCGCCGCCAGGGTGGTCTTTCCCACGCCGCCTTTTCCTGCTATAGCTATCTTCAATGGATATATCTCCTCAAACCTCTGAAAATTTATACCGTAGGGACAGCTCATGCC
>JAUQZZ010000166.1:3507-3739 GCA_030586765.1 Candidatus Brocadiales bacterium
CTGAATTCGGAATTCCGAATTCAGGAGAGAGGCTTACTTTTTATTATACTAATTTTAGAAGGAAAGTCTTTAATTAAAAAGACCTTGACACAATCTTTAGGCAGACCTTAGAATCTCTCCCAGGGTTAAATGTTAAGGTGAAAGGATGAAGAGGCCCAAGCTTATTGTCTTTGACCTGGATGGTGTAATCTTCAGGGGGCAGTATCTACTGAGACTCTCCCGCCACGTGGGG
>JAUQZZ010000167.1 GCA_030586765.1 Candidatus Brocadiales bacterium
GGCTGAGGGAGGGCACCACCTTGCCCTTTGGCCTGCCCAGGTGAGAGGCCAGGATGACCTTGGCCCCTTCATCCAGGAGATAGTTTATAGTAGGGAGGGTTGCACGTATGCGGGTATCATCAGTGATATTGCCCTGCTCATCTAGAGGCACATTATAATCGACTCTTACCAGGACCTTCTTATTCTTTACTTCCAGTTCTTTTATGAAGAGTTTATCCATAGGCTCCTCTTTTTACAAGCTGGCAAAGAGTTCTGTAAGTTCTACCATCCTTTGGGAGAATCCCCATTCATTGTCATACCAGCCCATCACTTTAACAAGGTTGTCCTGGACCACATAGGTAGAGAGGGCATCGAAGATGCAAGAATGGGGGTTGCCTATTATATCAGAAGAAACAATAGGCTCTTCGCAGTATTCCAGGATGCCCTTCATAGGCCCCTGGGCAGCCTTCTTAAAGGCCTGGTTAACCTCTTCCTTTGTGGCCTTTCTCTTCAAGTAGGCTACCAGGTCTGTTATAGAGCCGTCTACCACTGGCACACGCATGGCTATACCATCCAGTTTGCCATTTAGTTCTGGGATTACCTCCCCTATGGCCCTGGCTGCCCCTGTAGTAGTAGGGATGATGTTTACCGCTGCGCCCCTGGCCCTCCTGAGGTCGTTATGTATCAGGTCTGTCACCCTCTGGTCGTTGGTGTAGGCATGGATGGTGGTCATAAGGCCCTTTTCTATCCCAAAGGTATCGTTGAGGACCTTGGCCATGGGTGCCAGGGAGTTGGTGGTACAAGAGGCGTTGGATATAATCTTATGTTCCGGTTTTAAAGCATGGTTGTTTACCCCCAGGACGATGACGGCATCTATCTTATCCTTGGGAGGTGCCGATAATAGCACCTTCTTTGCCCCTGCCTGGAGGTGCTTCTCGCAGTCAGCCCTGGAGGTGAAGACGCCAGTGGATTCTACCGCTATATCCACGCCCATGGCCTTCCAGGGTAGCTTTAAAGGGTCTCTTTCTTTTAGAAGCTTTATCTCTTTTCCATTTACTACCAGGCTCTCACCCTTTGCCTCTACAGTCCCCTCGAATCTGCCATGGACAGAATCATATTTTAAGAGAAATGCCAGCGATTTAGCATCAGCCAGGTCATTTATGGCCACTACATTAATAGAAGGCCTTTGAACCATAGCTCTAAAGACTATCCTGCCTATCCGACCAAAGCCGTTTATGCCTACTTTTATGGCCATGTGTGCTTTTCCTTTCTTTTCGGCTTTCTTTTAAGGGTCTTCAGGAAGGTATTCTAAGTGTGCAGGAGGGATTTGTCAAGCAGAAGGCTGATAAGGGTACAGGGAGAACCCCTTTAGAAGGCTCGATGGCTTTTATTTGCTTGACAGTTTAGAAGGGTAGGTTTATAGACTATAGGTAGAGGGTTATTATTGGGTCTTTGTCCTGGGAGGAGCGGGTTATGCTTAGAACCTTTATAATTCTCGTCCTTGTTTCCTGTCTATCTCTTCTTCCCGTAAGCCAGGTGGGTGCTACCTGTGGCAAGTGCGGAGTTCCCGCCCCTGGTGAAGGCGTAAAGAAATCAAGTCCAAGGGGCGGTGGAGGAGCTGGGGCAGCAGCGGCCTTTGGTATTATGTTTGGTGCCCTGATGGCGGCCAAGGCTCAGGAGGCCAACAAAGATGCAGACCTGGATAAACTGGCAGAGGAGTTGGCCAAGGCCTTTGAACGGATGGACCCCACCCAGAAATATCACAAGAAATAGGCGTTAGTGAACTGTCTAGGTTAGAGCCTCTGGAGTAATATGCCCTAAGGATAGTTTTTTTCTTTTTATTGGAGGGACAGAAATGAGCAACTTACCATGTTTGATTCTGTTTCTTGTAATCGCCTTGGAGATGCAAGTTATTGCTGGACCCACTAAAGAAATAGAAATAATTTTTGATTCCTCTGCCAGCATGGAAGAGGCCCAGGAGGGTTCTACAAAGATGAATATAGCAAAGAAGGCCCTTATCTCCATCCTGGGTGAATTACCTGCAGATGCTAAGGTGGGCTTCCGTGCCTATGGCCACAGATACTTTTGGAAGGACGAGCAGAAATCCTGCGCAGATACAGAGCTATTGGTGCCTATCGCTAAAGCGGATAAGGCGCTAATTACCCTTGGAGTGCAAAACCTTGCTCCTAGAGGAGCCACGCCTATAGCCCTTTCCTTGCAGGAGGCGGCAAAGGATTTTTCAGGGGAGGCTGAGCGTTTTATAATCCTCCTCAGCGATGGGAAGGAGACCTGCGGTGGAGACCCTGTAGGGGTGATAAGGGCCCTCAGGGCCCAAGGGATAAATATAATTGTCCATGTGGTGGGCTTTGGTGTAGGCGGGGAGGGAGAGAAGGAGTTAAGTAAAATCGCAGAGGCTTCGGGAGGCAAATACTACACAGCCAAGAGCTCGGTAGAGCTAGCCCAGGCCTTAAAGACCGTGACCAAGGAGGTAGCCGAGCCTACGCCCGGAGAAATAGTTTTACCTGAGAAGAAAAAGAAAGGAAACCTGCTTGCCGCCTCAGAAGGTGGCCATATGGTCTTTGCTACTAAAGACATATTTAATAAATTGATAGATGGCAAGGATGACTTAGTTTACTGGTTCTACCCAGGGGATGAGGCGGTGTATGCCTTTGAAGGTGAAAAAACCGCCACTATTGATAAGATACAGATACCAGTCTTTGAGGCGAAGGGTTATAACGTTAAGGAGGTGGAGGTCTCTGTATCTACAACCAGTGCCACAGAGGGCTTTACCCTCATTGGTACGCTCAAGCCAAAGAATATGGTCTTTGCTAACCCGTATCAGGAGTTTAAGTTTAACCCCGTCCAGGCCAGATACATAAAATTTAAGCCCCTTTCCGACTTTGGTGGAGGAGCAATAGGACTTTACGAGTTTAAGGTCTTTGGCGAACTGATGGAGGAAGAAGCCGTGGTTGTGGCGGCCAAGAAAGAGGAGAGGGGCATAGACCTCTTAGCCAGGGCCAACGGGGGCCATTTTGTTGCTGGTACAAAGAATATCTTTGAACAGCTTAACGACGGCAAAGAAGCACAACTGTATTGGTTCTACAATGGCGACGAGGGAATTTTTGGCTTCCGTGATGAGAAAGAGGCTACCATATACAGTGTAGCAGTCCCCATTTTTGAGAAGTCAGCGAATAACGTAAAGGAGATAGAAATTCAGGTCTCTAATGACCTGGAGAATTTCACCCCTGTTGGAAATATACAGACTACAAATGGACTCTTTGCGAAGAACCCCTATCAGGAGTTCAGGCTTGGCCCGGTTAAGGCGAAATACATCAAATTTAAACTGCTCTCAGACCACGGTGCAGGAGGAATAATGTTATACGAGTTAAAGGTCTTTGGCAGGCTGGAGTAGGGGTTGGTGCTTGTTTTAGTTCACCACAGCTCGTTTTGTGCTTTGAGAGCTCTGCAAAAGTCACCAGAGGCGCCCCAATGGTAGGGGCAATTCATGAATTGCCCCTACAAGGAAATAGTAGTTAATGATAATGGAGGGAGAATGCGATGGCTCCAAAGATTATTAAGAAATCTGCTGTGATTGGGGCCTTTTCTGGACTCGGTCTTGCCCTATTGGTTATACTGCTCGTCTGGCTTAATAAAGAAGGCCGTGAACCACTGCAGACCATTACCAATTTCTTCGTGAGTGTACCGACACTCCTTGTTGCCAACTTACCCGGACGGCTGCAGATACTTGTAT
>JAUQZZ010000022.1 GCA_030586765.1 Candidatus Brocadiales bacterium
CCTGCAGCCGGCGGAGCCGGAATGTGATATTGTTAGGCTCCAGTAGCCTTCCAGGTAACAGTAAACTCCCATATCTGTCATTTATAGAGTCTGTGGCATAGGTATCCTCTTTAACTCATGACTCCACAATCCGTAGGGCAAGGTCACGCCAGAGGCGGATGCGTCTTTGGCAAACTTTGGCCTCGCTTATGCAAACCTAAAGGTTTGCCCTACAATGGAAGGAGTTGAATCCTGTGGAATCTAGCTATTTACATTTCTGAAAGACACGGTACAAGAGAAGTGTAGAAAGCCAGGAATCTCGGTAACCGAAGGTCCCGTTAAAGACGGGTTCCAAGAGGCCCGAAGGGAATGACAAAACCTTCGGGCTTTTTCGTTTTGAAAGGAGACGTATATATCCATGTTAGAAGACATCTTAAAACAAATAAGGGCAATGCTTCAGAACCAGCTCCCTGGAAAACTTGACCAGATAGAGCTGGAAAGGGCAGATGGGGCGACTCTTGAAGACATCCAGTCCTTCCTTGTCCAGGGCGGAGGTGATAATACCACCCTGCGTCTGGATAGTCGCACCAAGTATCCCAATGTTACCATCATGGGGGAGGCCACAAGTGCCAGCAACGCCCTCTCCCGCAGGAGGGAGCTATGGCACAGGATTTCTGTATGGGTTATAAACAGGCAAGTATCCCCTGACAGTGAACTCGCCCATACCAAGCTATGGCGCTACGTAGAGGCAGTAGAAAGAGTATTGGCCAGCGACCCTACACTGGGCGGAAAGGCCCTGGATTCAGTAGTAGTAAGCCATGAGTATACCCTTAAGGGGAGAGAAGAATTTGTAAAGGGGGCAATCCTTACTATGGGAGTCTTAGAGAGGCCCTCAACGAGCAATTATTAAGGCTATAAGTAAGATAGAAGGATGGCCGCTGTAAAAGGAGAAACACATGACAGGCAAAGAACCAATCGTTGAGACAATAATTGATAGATGGACGGTTCCGATTTACCCTCTCGCCACTGGCAGAATTCTCCAATGGTATGCGGAGAATGCCACACGGGTAAATGAGGGTGAACGACTCTACAGGTTTGACTATTACCCCATACCTCTCACTAGAGACGTCCCCTCTCCTGCCACAGGTATCCTCTACATCTTAGTAGAAGCGGATGCAGAAACATATATCTCAATAACCACAAAGATAGCTGAAATAAAGAAAGATGTTCCAGTCTAATAAGATCGGGGCTTGCCTACCCCAGCTTCACTAAAGTGAGAACTTGCCAGGCATTGCTGGCATAGTAAGGGCCATCCTAGTGCATCAGCATCAGGTCTTCAACCGCTGTCTAGGGACAGAGGATATGGGGGGTGACATTTGTGGCTGATATAATAGCTGAGGAGTCCTGTGGATTGGCATTACTATCTCTAGCACTTGCAGTTGTGTCCAGAATTGTGGTATCGTTACTTCCTCCCGAAGCGCTTGTATCTCTCATAAACTTACAAGGGGGGTCTATAGAGCCATTGGGGCTGAGTTTCAAGACCCAAACATCGTTCTGCCCGACATCGAAGGAGCCTGTATGACCAGCCACTATATAGCACCCATCGCTGGTCTGCTGGATGGAACGGGCCCAATCATACCTGACACCCCCATAGGTCTTCTGCCACTCCAAAGTCCCATCAGGACTGAGCTTCAAGACCCAGATGTCCGCATCTCCAGCACCGAAGGAGTCTGTTAAACCAGCCACTATGTACCCCCCATCCCTGGTCTGCTGGATGGAATCGGCCCTGTCAGAATTAACTCCACCATAGGTCTTTTCCCACTCCACAGACCCATCAAGCCTGAGCTTTAAGACCCAGATGTCAGGAATTCCCTCACCTCCGGCACCGATGGACGTTGCCCTTACACCGGCCAATACATACCCTCCCTCACGACTCTGTTGAACAGAACTAGCCGCATCCGAGCATCTCCCTCCATAAGTTTTCTGCCACTCCACAGCCCCATCAAGCCTGAGCTTCAAGACCCAGACATCAGCCTCTCCAGCACCAAAGGACCACGTCCCACCGGCTAGTATATAACCACCATCCCCCGTCTCCTGGATGGAATTGGCCCAATCAAAACGATCCCCCCCATAGGTTTTCTGCCACTCCACAGCCCCACCAGAACTGAGCTTCAAGACCCAAATGTCATAATCCTCAGCACTGAAGGACCTTGTCACACCAGCCACTATGTATCCACCTTCACGGGTTTGTTGGATGGAATGGGCCTCATCATGACTAACTCCCCCATAGGTGGCGGCCCATCCTCCTGTATCAGAAAAGGAGGGACGGGCAATAAATAAAAGGAAGGCAAAAAATAGAGTGTAGAACACGTGATACATCCATGGAAAAAGGCAAATCCAGCCTCAATACGAAATCTGTCTATTTCCTTAGCATGGCAATCTTACCACCCTCAGCAAGGGGCTTATTATGTGTCGGAACTCAAGTCCCAAGCTCAGCCATTGGCCCTAACAAAATCTACCTCCCTCTTCAGGAAATCTATCCTATCTATTTTGACCTTTATCTCCTGGCCAACGCGATAGACCTTTCCCCTCCTTCTGCCTATCAGTACCATCCTCTTCCTGTCCAGCTTATAGAAATCATCGGCAAGGTTGCGTACGTGGATGAGACCATCCAGGAGGCAATCCTTAAGCTGGACAAAAAGGCCAAATTCCTCTACACCCGTTATCACCCCGTCCATCACCTCTCCTTGGCGGTCAACTAGATACCTCAGGAGTTTCAGCTTGATAATCTCCCTCTCGGCATCCTCAGCCCTCCTCTCTGTAAAGGAGCAGTGGGTGGCCCACTCTCCCAGCCGTCCTTGCCACCTGGCCATTATCTTTTCTGGTCGCTCTTTGTCTGTCATATATTCATCCAGAACCCTATGGGCAATCAAGTCGGGGTAACGCCTTATAGGGGAGGTGAAATGGGTGTAGTAGTCCATGGCCAGGCCGTAGTGAGGCCCCCATGCCTCGGAGTACTGGGCACGCTTCAGGGACCTGAGGAGGGCCAGATTTACCGTGTAGGACTCGGGCCTACCAGAGACCCTCTTCAGCAGCTTTTGTACATCGCCCTTCTTAAAGGGGTTTATCTTAATCTGCTCCAGCTCCTTTATATACTCGGCAAAGTCCCGCATCTCTTCTTCGTCCGGCGGAGGATGTATCCTTGAGAAGTAAGGAAGATTTTTCTCCTGCATGAACCTTGCTATCGTCTCATTAGCAGCCAGCATGAACTCTTCTATCATCTGGTGGGAAAGGTCGCGCTCTACCTTGTCAACATCTATTACTCTGCCCCCTGGGTCTAACCTCAGTTTCACCTCTGGCAGGTCAAGCTCTAGGGCGCCCTTTTCTACGCGTCGGGCGAAGAGTATCTGGGCAACCTCGGCCATAGAAAAGAGAAGTTTCTTTAACTCCTCTGGTACCTTCGAAGCGGCTTCTTCATCCCTTGCCTGGATTCGCCCCACCTCCTTGTAGGTGAACCTCTTTGTAACCCTTATAACGCTGTGCTGTATCTTAGAGGAAAGGAGTTCTCCTTTATCACTGTACACCAGGAGTACACTCTTTGTGAGCCTATCTTCTCCCTCCTTCAAGCTGCAGATGCCATTAGAAAGGGTCTCTGGGAGCATGGGTATCACATAGTCTGGGAAGTAAACACTGGTACCCCTCCGCCTCGCTTCCTCATCTATTGCTGAGCCAGGCCTAACATAATGGGAGACATCGGCCACATGCACCCCCAGATGCCAGTGGCCTTTGCGGTCTCTCTCCAGGGATACAGCATCATCAAAATCCTTAGCATCCTCCGGGTCTATAGTAATTATCTTTTTATCCCTTAGGTCCAGCCGCCCCTGGCAATGGGAGTCTGAAACACCCTGTGGTGCTTGCCTGGCCTCTTCTGCCACCATGGGCTCAAACTCATAGGGCAATTGAAATTGGTATACCACAGAGCGGTTATCTACCACAGGGTCCCCGTCTTCCCCTAGTATCTCGATAACCACTCCTTCTGGGTTCAAGTGTCTGGAAGGCCACTGGGTAACCTTTACTATCACCTTTTGTCCCACCTGAGCACCTTCTGAGTCGCCTTCAGCCACATATATGTCTCTAAAGAGACAGGGATTGTCTGGCACCACGTAGCCCAGGCGCCTGGTCCTCTGGAAGGTGCCGATAACGGTCTCGTTGGCGTGCCTTAGGACGTTAACTATCTGACCAGAGGCGGCCCTCTTCCTCCCCCTCCGGCGGGGTGGCATGACCCGAGGCACCCTGGCCACTACTATATCGCCGTGCATTGCAGCGCCCATGTCCTCTTCTTCTATATAAATATCAGGAATACCTTCCTTCACGGGAACCACGAAGCCATAACCCCTGGGGTTTGAGCGCAGGGTCCCTACCACTAGGTGTACCTTTGAGGGTATGGCATACTGGCTTTGCTTTATCTGAACAATCTCCCCCTGGAGTTCTAGGGTGCGAAGACTGCGGCAGAACTCCTCATACTCAGCCGCAGGGATTTCGAAGTGTTCTGCCAGCTCCTGGGCGTTCATGGGCTGGTATCTTTTACTGCGCAGAAATTTGATTATGTCTGAGGATTCTACCATGGCTTGTTGAGAGGTTAGTCCCTTGAATAAAGATGTATTGGTATTCTATCACAGGTCTTCCCGAGATAAAAGGGAACTGCTCCACTGGTTTCGGGAGTAGATGGATCCCTTATGGAGAGGAGGAGTATTTTTGCGTACCTTTATAGAGCCTTGAGTCGAATATCTTCTGGAACTCAGTCCAGTTGCTGTGGGGGTCGCGGTCCTCGGCCACAGCCCTGGCAAAGGCCTGGAGTTTGGCATCCAGATTATCTAGATAATGGACTGCCAGGGCCTCTGCAGTGGCAGGAATTCTAGGGGAATTGGGGTCTGTGTCGCCATGGTGACCGAGGATGATATGTTTTACTAGGTCCAGCAATTCTCCAGGGAAATCCTTTATCTGGACGGCCTTCTCTTCCACCATGAGCGCACCCATTACTATATGCCCCACAAGGCCTCCTTCATCAGTATACTGGAAGCCTCCTTTGTAGGATAATTCCCTGGTCTTTCCTATATCATGAAGTATGGCCCCGGTCAAAAGGAGGTCTCTATCCAAGATGCGATAGTGCCTTGCGGCTTCTATGGCTAGCCTGGCAATAGATACCGTATGCTCCAGTAAACCTCCCAGATAGGCATGATGGTATTTAACCGAGGCCGGGCTAAGGCTCAGCCTCTGCATAAATTCTTCATCTGCCAGGAAAAGCCTCAAGAGCCTGGCTAGATGTGGATGCCCAATAGTGCCAATAATCTCCACCAGCTCGTCTTTTAACTCCTTCACGTCTCTTTCTGAACAGGGGAATAGCTCCCCCAGCCTTTCATAGGAGTCCTCTCTAGAGAAGTCCTTTATCGTTAGTTGGAGGCTATTGTTGTACAGACCTACAACACCTTTCACACGAAGAGGGCCCTCTTTACCGAAGGATTCTATCTGTGAGGAGCTTACATCCCACACTTTGGCGGCAATGGTGCCGCTTTTATCGGCTAACTTTGCCTGGATATAAGACTTGTTATTGCGGTCAATCTTTACCTCTCGCCCCTGGAGCAGAAATACGTCGTCCACCATATCCCCTTCTTTAAGCTCATTGATGAATCTTCTGCCCATAAACGGTTATTCAGCCTTTTCTAACCTTCCCACGGACCTGCGACTGGTAGTCCTCTGGACTGAGGAGGGAATCCAAACGCTGAGGTATGGAGAGCCTGACCTTCATCAGCCATCCCCTCTTGTAGGGGTCTTTGGTCAGGACATCCAGGTTCCTAAAAATAGCCTTGTTTATCTCCATCACCTCCCCTTCCACCGGGGATACTATCTCGTGAAGGGCCTCTGTGGTTTCCACATCACCGAAGGCGATTCCCACCAATAACTCATCACCCTTTCTAGGAAGCTCCAGATTGAGCACCTTGCCCAGACCCTCCAGGGCAAATCCTGTTAGACCAATAATGGCCGTCTTCCCTTTAAGCCTTACCCATTCATGATTTAAAGTGTATTTTAAGTCTTTTGGTACCATTGGCTAAGACCCTAATGGGTAAGAATCTATCAAAGAGTCCACCTAACTGTCAAGGACAATAAGGTCCTATCCAATAAAGACCTCCATTACCCTCTTGGTAAGCCCTTGGACATCCTCTCCCTCCTTTATCTCCAACCAGCGGGCCCCCGCAAAACTTCTGAACCATGTCATCTGCCTCTTGGCAAATCTCCTGGTATTTCTCTTTATAAGTTCCTCCGCCTCGGCAAGGCTTATACACCCGCTAAGATAATCCAATACCTCCTTATAACCAAGGGCCTCCCTGGCCTGTTTGCTTAGACCTTTTGGAGAGCTAAGGAGATGCCTTACCTCTTCCACCAGACCTTCTTTCATCATCCTCTGCACCCTCTCCTCTACCCTGCGGTTTAATTCCTCTCTCTTCAGGGAGAGAACCACCAGGATGGAGTCCTCCCTGATAGTGCCCCACTCCCTCTGGAGGAGGGATATAGCCTTGCCTGTCTTTTGATAGACCTCTAAGGCCCTGATAATCCTTCTGAGGTCCTTTTCGTGTATCCTGCCTGCAGATACAGGGTCTATCCCTTGCAGTACACCGTGGAGATAGGCACTTCCTTTATCCTCGGCTACGGCTGCCAGTTCTTCCCTTAGGGCCCAATCGGCATCAGGACCCCTGAAAAGGCCCTCCCTTATGGCCTTTACATAGAGTCCGGTACCTCCCACCACAAGGCACCTCCTGCCTCTTTCCTCCACCCTACTCATGGCCTCTCGGGCATCTAATATATATCGTCCCACACTGTAAGACTCCCATGGGTCCACTATATCTATCAGGTGGTGAGGTACCTCCCTCCTGAGTTCTAAAGGGGGTTTTGCCGTGCCAATATCCATGCCCCTGTATACTTGCATGGAATCAGCAGAGATTATCTCTGCACCTATCTCTTTAGCCAGATGGAAGGCCACCTCTGTCTTCCCACTGGCGGTAGGCCCGGTAAGTATCCAAAAGGATTGATGCATAGTTTACTGAGAAATGCCGAACCAGAAGCTTCGCCGAACACTAAAATGGGTCAAAAATGTAGGGACAGGGTTTATCTCACGCCAAAGGTGGATACGCCTCTGGCGAACCTGTCCATAACGCTTAAATTTTTGTTAGGTTAAGTTTTCGGACAGCCACAAGGGCTGTCCCTACGCAGACTTCTTAAACGCTCAATATATAGTATCATACCCTTTTAAACAGTCAAGTTATGGAATGTTTCGGCTTGACAATGTTCTTGCCGTGGGGGATAATTCTCTAAAAAGGTTTTGAGGAAACTTATTCTTATTTATACTTTCTTTTAATTACAGGAGATGGATGAAAGTGGTTGGCAGAAATAATCCTTGCCCTTGCGGAAGTGGCAAAAAGTACAAAGAATGTTGCTTAAATAAAAGCGCATTTGTAGTAAAACCGTCAAATCAACCCGAAGTTATTGATAATCACTTAGTTAGTAGTAATGGGAAAACCTGGGGAAAAAGGCCAGGTCTTCTTGCAGTTCAACTTCATTATGTTAAACCTGAAGATGTAGATTCTCAAATTGATGGTATTTTCAAAGAGATATTTGACTGTCTTAAAGAGACCAAATACCAAAATCTTAGAGAAAAATTTTATGACTGTAAACATAAACTGTACGCTGTAAGGTACCACAAATCGATAATAGAGACAGAAATTAGAGAAAGAGTCAAAGAGTTTAGAAAAGAATATCAGGCTACTTCCGGAGCACAAGTGGTAAGAGAAAATCACAAACTAATATACGAGACAGAGTCTTTCTTATTTTAAGTGAAGAGCAACTTGGATTTATTAATTCAGGCTTTATCTTTCCCGAGTTAAGAAATTTCCGTACATTTAAACACTCTGAGGAAGAAGGTAATTTTATTGCTGGTGGAAAGGTAATTAAAGCATTAAAGAAAAGTAATCAAGAACTGGCAGACCTTATTGAAAAAGATAGGGCGTTGTGGATCCAAGACATGGTAGTTATGCGAAATACAATTACACATTATTCCCCACTAAAGGACTTTAACTGCTTTATAGAAGAGCCATATCTTGGAAAGGGAGAAGTTAAGATTCATTATCCAACAATGCCAACGGGAAAGCGAGTAGATTTATACTGCCAGGAGATATACGACCGCCTTTGCGAACTGCACCAGAATGTTTTTAAGGTCATCAAGCAACACGTCACATAACATGCAGTTACACTTCGACCTTGAGAACTGTAGGGTGCGTTTTGACGCACCCAAGAAAATAAGATGACACGCAACCCAGTCAAACACCACCGCCGTTCAATTCGGTTAAAGAGGTACGATTATTCCCAGGTGGGGGCGTATTTTATAACGGTATGTACGCATAAGAAGAAATGTATTTTAGAGAATGAAGAAGACGGTAAGGTGACATTGAACGAAGTAGGTCAAATGGTGGAAAAGACATGGATTGAATTACCAAAGTATTATATAGGTGTAGATATAGACGAATTCGTTATTATGCCAAATCATTTCCACGGAATAATAATATTAACCGTAGGGGCAGGTCCCCGTGCCTGCCCTGAAAATAAAGGGCAACCACAGGGGGTTGCCCTACAAAGATATTGTCGTTGCCTGATGTTGTGCGGAGTTTTAAATCCCTGACGACAAAAAGATATATCGAGGGTGTAAGACAAAATAGTTGGAAACCGTTTGAAAAACATTTATGGCAGCGCAATTATTACGAACATGTTATCCGAAATGAAGATGATTTAAATGAAATTAGGGAATACATAATCACCAATCCCCTGAAATGGGCCATGGACAGGGAAAATCTGAGTAATTGTGTGTAAGTTTAGTTTAGTAGGGTGCGTCTTGACGCACCTTACGGCGGACAGGCCTGAAGGTCTGTCCCTACGACACTTGGGGTGGGGTGAATGGTTTATTTCACCCTCCCCCAGCCCCTCCCATCGAGGGACAAAGAGGTATTCTCGGTAATGGGTGAAAGGCTCCTCATCCTGGGTCGTGCAGGGAGTGGCAAGACCGCGCTGGTACTGGAGGAGTTCTGCCATTATGTAAGGGACAAAAAGGGGCAAAAGGCCCTACTCTTACTGCCCACCTATACCCAGGCCGAACACCTGAAGGACGTTATAATAAGGAAAGGGCTTACCAGAGGTTTTATAGATAAAAGCCTCTTCACCTTTTCACAATTGGCCAGAGAAATCCTAGACCTCCAGGGGCTAAAGGCCCCCATCAGCGAACTAGAGAAGGAACTGGTCTTAAGGCACGTCCTTCAAGAAAATCCCTTAGGGTATCTAGCCGATGCCTGGCATCAGCAGGGACTCCGCTTTTCCCTCCTGCGATTCTTTAAGGAGTTGAAAGAAACCTCCCTTTACCCACAGGATTTCAGAAACAAGATTACACCCTTCCTGGAGAAGGTAGGGGCACGTTGCAACGTGCCCCTACCTTTAAGAGAGAAATGCCTGAGTCTTGTAGAGGCCTACTCCCTCTTTCAAGCCGCCCTGGAAGAAAAGAAACTCAGGGATGAGGACGACCTGCTGAACTTGGCACTGGAAACCCTGGAAAGGGATGATGAAGGGGCACGTTGCAACGTGCCCCTTCTCTCAGAAAAGGAACTCCTCCTGGTGGACGGCTTCCATGACTTCACCCCTGTGGAGTTCAGAATTCTAGAAACCCTCATCCAAAGGATTCCCAGGGTCTATATAACCCTGCTTTTTGACCCAAAGGAGAGGAACTCACCCATCTTCGAGAGGAGCAGAGAGGTCTATGACCACCTCGCAGCCAAGGGTTTCCAGGAGAGGGTGCTTTCAGGTTTTAAACGTTCCGCCTCTCCCACCTTGCAACATATAGAGAGAAATCTATTCACTCCTCCAGCCTCCACCACAGAAGCGGATGACTGTCTGGAGGTCATTGAGGCAGTAAATGTAGAGGATGAGGTAGAACAGATAGCAAGACGCATCTACCAACTAGTATCAGAAGGGGGCCTGCGCTTTAACGATATAGGCGTTATCTTTCGGGACATTACACCTTATTATGACCTCATTGATACCATCTTCTCCCAGTACAACATACCTGTTAGGGTCTATGCGAAAAGGCCTCTTATGGAGAGCCCTCTAGTCAAGGCCATCGTGCAGCTAACTGGTATCTTCACGAGTCACTGGGAGGACAGCTCCGTCTTAAGGGCCATTAAATCCCCCTACCTTATGCAGCCCACTACGGAGGTAGACCTCCTGGAATGCAAGGCACTGGAACGGGGAAAGCTATGCACTAAAAAGGCGTGGTTAGCCCTGGCCCAAGAAGGCCCATGTTCTAATAATATAAAAGGGCTTTTTGAGAGACTTGCAGAGATAGAAAAGGACATTTCAGGGCCTAACCCACCTTCTGCCCTTAGAGACTGGTTCCTCAGGCTGATAAATGGGTTTATCACCCTCCCCGGGGTAACCGACCAAGGCCAAAGGGAGTTGATAAAACAAGAGTCCGAGGCCCTGGGTTCCTTCCTATCCCTCCTGGACTCGCATACCCATCTGGCAGGAAGAGAACCCCTCCCCTTCAGTACCTTTTGGGAGGGATTCCTCTCCACCCTTTCTGCCTCTTCTTATGCCCCAAAGGATAAGAGGCATGAGGTGGTCAATGTCGTAAATGCCTTAGAGGCAAGGCAGTGGGAGCTTTCTGTGGTCTTTGTAGGGGGCCTCTTAGAGAGACAGTTCCCCAGGCAGGGTAGTGAGAATCTTTTCCTTAAAGATAGGGAGAGGAGACGCCTGAGGAGCCTTACGGGCATAAACCTTCAGGAGATTCTTAAGCGCGCCGGCGAAGAAGAACGCTTCCTCTTCTACGTAGCCCTTACCAGGGCAAAGACGAAACTTATCCTTTCTTACCCTGCCAACGATAGCCGTGGAATTTCCAACCTGCCCTCTTTCTTCCTGATGGAGGTGAAAAAACTCTTCAGTCCCAAGAGCTTTAAAGAGGTCTTTTCTCAGAGGACACCTTCTCATGTCATACCCCAGCCAGAGGAGGTCCTTACCAGCGAGGACCTGGGAAGGTTTTTCTTTTATTACCTTGGCTCTCCCTATCGCAAGGGAAGCAAAAAAGAGCACCTTCACTACCTCGCTCGCTGGATATACAACCGCCTCCTCAAAGAGTCCTCCCCCTGGCTAGAGGATTTAAGAGTGACCATGGAATCCCCTGAGGAGGGAGATATCAGCCCTTATGTAAATATCCTGAAAGAACTGATGCCTTCCTTTAGTGCTACACAGTTCAGGGACTACGCCCAATGTCCTTACCTGCACTTCTGCAGGCACATACTGAGGCTAGAATCCCTGCCCTCTCTGGTGGAGAAGGGACTGGATGCCATCCTCCAGGGTAGGATAGTCCACGAGACCTTGAGAAAATACTACTCTGCGGGTGGGGATATAGAATCCATCTTTCAGGAGACCTTCCGCAGGAGGACCAGGGGTATCCCGATAGGGTTCAGAGAATTTAGGCTCAAGCAGGACATGCTTAAATCCCTCAAGGCCCTCCTGGAACTGGACAAGTCCTATGCAGCCTTGCTACCCCTGAGGCCGAGCCATGAATACCTGGAGAGGAGATTTGGTCGGGACGAGATACCAGCCCTGCAACTCCAGGACAGGGATTTAGGCACCATAAGAGTATCAGGAATAATAGACCGTATTGATGTCGCAGAAATAGAGGGAGAAAACCTGGCCCTGGTTATAGACTACAAATACAGTAAATACGACCTCAATGGTATCAGGCTTAAAGATATAGAAGAAGGAAGAGACCTCCAGCTCCCCATATACCTTATGGCGGCCAAGGAATGTCTTAATCTCAGGCCCTTAGGGGCACAGTTCTTCTACATGAAGCCACCGGGAAGGAGTGGGATATTTAATTATGGCCCCCTTGATCTGGCATCGCCCCCACCCCTGCTCAAGAAAGGGACGCACTTCACGGACGAAAAGGGACTGGAGGACCTATTAGAGACCTCCAGGGAACATCTCCTCAAACACGCAAAGGGCATCCTTGCAGGCAACAAGAGTATAACCCCCTGGGACACACAAAACTGCGCTGAAGGCAGGTGTGATTTCAGAGACGTCTGTAGATTTGAAAAATGGTCCTCCCAGAAAAGGGCTCAATGAACCCATCCTTAACTAAAGAGCAGAAGAAAGGTGTTGAGCTGGTAGGACGCGACATATGCGTCACTGCTGGGGCTGGCTCGGGAAAGACCCGAGTCCTGGTAGAGCGTTTTGTGCACCTGGTGACAGCTAAGAAGGTCCCCATCCAGGAGATTCTAACTATTACCTTCACAGAAAAGGCAGCCAGCGAGATGAAGCTGAGGATTGCCGAGCGCTTCCAATCCAAGGGCCTGGAGAGGGAGCGACAGGACATAGAGTTTGCCCATCTCTCTACCATAGACAGTTTCTGTGCCAGGCTCCTCAGGGAGAATGCCCTGGAGGCCGGTGTAGACCCAGAATTTGCCGTACTGGAGGAGTACGAGGCCTGGTACATCCTGCGCAATCTTGCAGAGACCCTTCTTTCGGAATGGGGTGCCTCCAATCTCCAGGGTTTCCACCCCCTCTTAGAGGGACTCCACTGCCAGAACCTTACCGAGGCCACAATAAAGCTACTATCTAAGATACGGAGCACAGGACTTACCCCCAAAGATATACCTATAAAGGCAACCAGCCACCAAGAAATAAAGACCATCCAGGAAAGGGTATCCCTCTGCCTGGAAGAAATAAATAGCCGTCGAGGTAGACTTCCCGATTCCACAAAACTGGCTGAGATGCTGGACAGAATATTCCACAAACTCAAGCCGCTAACTATCCTCAGCCCTGATAGACTGACACAAAACCACATTGAAGACCTCTCCCATCTGGAAATACGTCTTACTGTGCCAGAACCTATTAAAAGCCCGCTTCAGAGGCTCAGGGAGGAATTGGTGCCGGAATTCCATGGAATCCTCTCAGAAAAGGAGGCCCTAAGGGTAAAAGAGGCCTTGAGGGAATTCCTGGCAGAACTACTGAAGCGCTATGAGGAAGAAAAGAGAAAAAGGCGTGCCCAGGACTTCTACGACCTGGAAGAAAAGGTCATTCGTTTACTCCGTAACTCCTCCCTGGTAAGAGAAGAACTGAGGGAGAGGTTCAAATATATACTTGTGGATGAGTATCAAGATACTAATAATCTGCAAAAGACCCTTCTGGACCTTCTCAGAGGGGATGACAACCTCTTCGTAGTGGGTGATGCCCAGCAATCCATCTACGGATTCAGAGACGCTGACCTGGAGGTATTCCTTCAGCACAAGGAAGAGACCATCAAGAGAAAGGGGGAGGTAATACGGCTGGACAAGAATTTCAGGAGCCGTCCAGAGATCCTCTCCTTTGTAAACCTTGTTTTTAAGAACCTCTGGGGAGGGAGCGGGCCAGTGGAGGGAAGTAAACTATTGGCGGCAGCGAGCTTCGGCAAAAAAGAAGCACCCTCCGTAGAACTAATCTTTGCCAGAGGAAAGGATGTAGAAGAGGCCAGGAGGCAGGAGGCTGCCCTCCTCTCCTGGCGTATCCAGGAGATAGTGGAAAAGAAATCACTTAAAACAACCAGACTAGACGGAAATGAACCTCAGAGACCTATATCCTACGGTGATATTGCCATACTATTACGCAGCACCGGGGACATAAAACTCCTGGAAAGGGCCTTAAGCGACCTGGGCATCCCCTTCTTTGTAGCAAGGGGGAGGGGCCTTTACAATACAAGAGAGATATCTGACCTGATAAATCTCCTCAAAGTTGTAGAAAATCCTCTGGATGAGGTAGCCCTGGCTGCGGTATTAAGGTCCCCCTTTGTAGGTGTAGACGACCAGTGCCTCTTCTGGCTAGCCTACTATAGGAAGGCCCGGCCGCAGGGGATCATCTACAGCCTTAGGGAGGCAGATAAGATTACCGAGATAAGACCCAGCCACAGGGATAGACTCAAAAGATTCGCCGAACAATTAGAAGAATTTAGGGCCCTTAAGGGCAGGGTACCTGTAGGCACCTTTATAAGAACTATCCTTGACAAGACCCATTTTGACACCAAGGTACTAGCCCTTCCCTCCGGCAGACAGAGATACGCAAACCTCAGAAAGATAGTAGAACTTGCCAGGGCCTTCGAGAAGAAGGGGGTCCTGGAATTGCCTGAGTTCTTCCATGTCCTTTCAGATTTGAGGCTTAGAGAGATTAGAGAGTCAGAGGCCTCTATAGACATAGAAAAGAGCGATGTTGTAAAGCTCATGACCATCCATGCCGCCAAAGGGCTCGAATTTCCTGTGGTCGCTGTGGTAGACATCGCCAGGGCAATGCCCAACACTACAGGGGATATTATATTTTCCAAGAAGGCGGGTCTGGGATTGAAGCTAATAAACTCTCTCACCTCAAAGCCGATAATAACCCCCTGCTACGGGCAAATAGTTGAAGACCTGCGGCAAAAGGAATCCAGGGAACTGGAAAGGGTCTTTTATGTGGCGTTAACTAGGGCACAAGAACATCTCCTCCTGGGGGCCTCCCTTGGCCCAGGTATCAAGGGAGAATGGCTCAGGGCCGTGGCAGAAAACTTAAACCTATCCTTGGAATCTGAGTCTATGCCCGAAATCCTTTCCTTCGGCAACGAAGGCTATCAAATAAAGATAATCACTAATAAACCAACTCCACACGAAGTCTTGCCTTCCTTCTGTGCCCTATCCCAAAAAGAGAAGCAAAAAATCCATATGGGGGAGAAATTAGCCTTCTCTGCTGGGGTATCTCCTATCAATAAAAAAATACTATCCTATGTAAGGCCAGCGTCTAATCCAGCCACCCAGGGGGATTATATATATTCAGCAACGGAGATACTATCCTTCCAGGTCTGCCCCAGGCGCTATTATTTTAAGTACCGCCTTGGCCTTCCATCGCTAACTGCACCCCTCTCCCTTCAAAAGGAGGGAGATGAGATAGGTAAAGGCATCCTGGGGGATATCGCCCACAGGGTACTGGAGAGATATCGTCCCTCTTCCAATAAGCTGAGACTTCAGGAAATCATTATCCAGGCCTTTGGGGAGTACTTAGCAGAAGAAGCAGACCAAGAACAGGTGGCCACTATTAAAAGATGGGTGGAAGACTTCTATTCCAGTCCCCTGGGCCAGGAGGTGAGGGTCGCCAAAGAGGTAGAGCGTGAGATGCCTTTTATCTTTGCCTACCGGGGCAATCCCATAAGAGGTAAGATAGACCTGTTATTTTCCCCTGAAGGCCAGGGTTGGCACCTGGTAGATTTCAAATCCACAGATGTGCTGGAAGGTTACCAGTTCCAGATGCAACTATATAGCCTGGCTGTAGAGGCAGTTTACGGCAGAATGCCCCTAGAGGCAGTACTATTCTTCCTCTCCTCCAGGACAGCCCTTCCTGTAGACATCTCTCCCAAGGCCATGGGGGTCTTTGAGGAAAGGATGGAAGGCTTCTTCCGTGCCAGGGAAGGAGAAACCTATCCTATTAAAAGGGGTCCCTACTGCCTGTGGTGCGACTATCAGCGATATTGCGGTGAAACCCCTAAAAAGTAAATATAGGTGCGACCTAAAGGAGTCATTGCGAGGGAAGCGAAGTCACGCCTAAAGCGGATGCTCCTCTGGCGCAGGTGGGGGTGAACACCACCCTCCCCTAACCCCTCCCATCTAGGGAGGGGGGCTGTTAGAGGAGATGTAGGGACAGGTCTTTAGACCTGTCCATTGATTATCAGGACTTTCCAGTAAACTAACAATTTTGAAAGTTTAGTTCACAGTGTCTTGACCTTATCCTAGAAAGATATATCATGGGGCTAGAGTATGAAAGGCGGAAGGCGTACTTCCAGGGAGGATAGAGAAGTGAAAACCTATATTTTCCGGGTCATCATTGAGCCGGATGACGACCGGTGGGCTGCATATTGCCCGGCTCTTCTTCGCCAGGGGGCCTCCACATGGGGCAACACTAGAGAGGAGGCCTTGAAGAATATTGAGGAAGTTGTGAAGATGGTTATTCAAAGCCTTCGGGAACATGGAGAACCCATCCCAGAGGGCCCGGAGGATGCCGTGCGACTCTCAAGCGAACCCCAGGTAGCTGTGACTATATAGGCCATGGCCATTGATTATGGCCGGCTTCGCAGCCTTACTGCCCGAGAACTTATCTCTGCCCTTACCAGAGATGGGTTTATCCTGGACCGGCAGTTCGGTTCTCATCAACACTACCGGCACCCTGATGGACGCAGAGTTACCGTCTCTTTTCACCGTTCTGGCGAAACCTTTCCTTTAAGAACCCTCAAAAGGATCGTTGAAGACCAGGCCTGTTGGAATGAGAACGACCTTAAACGACTCAAGATTCTACCTTAGATAGGGATAGGAAGTTTGTAAAAAGCGTAAGCTGCATCTGTATAAACTTACCATGGAGAAGTAATATATACGATTCTGTCAAGGGTAGTGATTTGAAAGTGAAAATGCAGGGACAGGGTTTATCTCACGCCAGAGGTGGATTCGCTCCGCCTGAGGCGGATTGGGCGAACCTGTCCCTACGTTTTTTGGCTATTTTAATAGTTTGGCAACAGCCTCGTATTTTGTGTAAAAATACTTTCAAGGCAGTATCCTCTTGACGCATCTATGAAAACTGCGGTTGTGCAAGTATTTTTTAAGACACCCTACGCTTATCCCTCTACAGTCGTCGGTTTCTCAAGGCCTTGGATGCAGCGTATTGGGATATCTGAACGGCGATAGTAAGAGAAATTTGGCCTCTTGACCTTGGTGGGATGGGGTTCATGATATATGTGGAAGACTACGGCCTGGGTCAGGATGGACTTGGGCTTGAGCCCAAATCTCTTGAGCCGCTCTCTGAGGTCACTATCCTCCTGTCCCCAGCCCTCGTAGTTTTCATCAAAGCCATTTACCTCGTAGAGTGCCCTCTTTTCCACAGAGAGGTTGAGTCCCAGAAACTTGGGCCGCCTTGGCTTCTTCAGAAAGGAATAAAAGGTATTCTTCCACTGCCGTAATCTCAAACTCCGCAAGGGCTCTGTGGTCAGGACCTCTTCAAATAGGCCCTGGCTAACCATCTCTGGGGTTAGGGCCCTGCTATAGTCCTTTGATAGCCTTATGTGCCCTCCTCCTAAGAAACAACCCTCCTCGTAATTTCTCACATGGGCCTGGACAAAATCCCCCTTAGGA
>JAUQZZ010000168.1 GCA_030586765.1 Candidatus Brocadiales bacterium
CTTTGTCCTGCACCTTTGCCCTGCACCCTTGTGGTGTAGGGCGGGTCGCCCCTACAGCCTAACAATGAGGAGGGTAGGAATGTACGGCAGTTCCATTAATGAAATATCGGGAACCAATCCGGGAGGCTGTAAGAGGTATTTGAATTTAATTTTAATTGTATGTTTTTCGCTTATTATGGCCAATGGGGCAACTCCTCCTTTGTAAGGTCAGACGCATGAGGGTTATATACGAAAATAGACGCTGTGTTAACCCTAAGGTAAGTATCGTGCTCCTTGACTGGGCAGTACGGGAGAGCTACCACTCTCTGGACTATCTCTCTGACCAGACGGTACCACGACACCAGTACGAGATAATATGGATAGAGTATTACAATACTCGTCCGCAGGAGATAGATTTTGTCCTGAAGAAATGTAAAGAGCTTGGTATACCTCCCACAATTGACAAGTGGGTAATAATGGATATGCCAAAAAGTGTTTACTACCACAAACATCTCATGTATAATATTGGGTTTGTACTGGGTTCAGGAGAGGTGATGGTCTTCTGCGATTCAGATGCAACGTTCCGGCCCACTTTCGTTGAGACCATTATAAAAGAATTTGCAAGGGACAGTAATATAGTCCTGCACCTGGATGAGTTTCGCAATAACAGTAAAAGATTCCATCCCTTTAACTATCCTTCTTTTGAAGAGATTAGCGGGGAAGGGTGTATTAACAACGTTGGGGGCAAGACCAGGGGTGTGGTTGACAAGTCAGACCCCCTGCACCTTCCGAACTACGGTGCATGCATGTGTGCCCTGCGGGAGGATCTCATAACCATTGGTGGTGCTGATGAGCACATAGATTACCTGGGTCATATCTGCGGCCCTTATGATATGACCTTCAGGCTGATAAACATTAACAAGAGGGAGATATGGCACGAGGACGAATTTTTGTATCATGTCTGGCACCCTGGCCAGGCGGGTGGGAACAACTACTTCGGGCCCCATGATGGCAAGCATATGTCCACCACAGCCCTGGAGGTGCGTCAGACCGGGCGGATATTGCCCCTTGTGGAAAACCCTGCAGTAAGGGCACTCAGGAGGAGACAGACGGCTGACAGAAGCAGGTTAATTTCCATGCTCATTCCCGACGGCAGGGTTAACGATTGGTCTGTAAGGGGTAAGAAGTGGTATGCCCAGAAGTACGACATTGGTAATATGGTAATAACGGTGAAGGAGCTGAAGGGTTCTGGGGAAGGCCATTCGGAGGGGGTTGAATCTGATACAACTAATACAGTTCATAGCTCTTTTTGGGTTACACTCAGGCTCAACGAAATCCTTTTTAGAATGTGCATAAAAGCGATGTGGAAGAAATTCCTGGATGTTTTTACTTTTCCTCCTTCCTCAGCCCCCAGTCTCAACATCTTTAAGTGGCTAGAATGGGCCTTTGTGCTACCATCCAAAGTCGTGGAATATATTGAACAAACTGTGCAGTATAACAGATACGTCATTCGCCAGTGCCGGCGTTGTTTAGATAGATTGGCCTCCGAAGGCGAAAAAGATGCAGATATATTTGAAATCAATGATGTTACAGAGTTACTGTGTGTTCTGAATAAGTTAGGGCCAGTAAAGATTTCCGCTGTATATGATACCGTCCAGCAAGAGGGCGGGTTTTACGGCCTTCCGGTCCTTCCTCTGGCCTCATTAAATGGGGGATCCAAAAAGGTTATAGTATCCAGCCTCCTGTATACCGATGAGAAGATAGAAATGCTTGAGCGGATGGGCGTAAAGCAGGAGAGGATTGTCAGAGTCATATGAGGCAGGGGTGGCCCATTAATCTTTCAGGCGTGCGGGTTTAGATAGAAGGTGAAAGTTACTGAACTTTACAGAACCGTATCTTTAATCCGCCACGCCGAACTCAAGATTGTGGAGGTCTATGAGCAGGACATCATGCAGACCCCTGTCCACTTGAGCATTGGGCAGGAGTCTGTTGCTGCGGCCCTCTGTTCCCATCTTAACAAAAATGACCTCGCCCTTGGGACCCACAGGGGCCATGCCTTGTACCTGGCAAAGGGAGGGAATTTGATGAGGTTCTTTGCCGAGCTTTTAGGGCGGGTGGCTGGGTGCTCCGGGGGCTACGGGGGTTCAATGCATCTTAATGACCTGGAATGTGGCTTACTGGGCACCTCCTCTATTGTTGGTGGTGCCCTCCCCATCTCAGTGGGGGTAGCTATGGCTACCCCTCGTCCAAGGCTCACTGCGGTGCTATTTGGAGATGGGGCTTGCGACGAAGGGGTATTCTACGAAAGCCTGAACTTTGCCAGCCTCTGGAAACTGCCTTTGGTGTTTGTTTGTGAGAATAACAGGTACTCAGTGCAGACACATAGAAGGCATCGCCACTCTGTAAACCCTTATAAGATTGCCGAGGCCTGTCAGATGAGGACGTTGTTTGTCCCAATTGGGGTTGCAAACGATGTGGTGGCCCTTAACAGGCTTTTAGAAGATCCAATCCAGGCCGTGCGTCAAGGGGGAGGGCCGTTATTCGTGGAATGTGAGACGGTACGGACCCTTGACCATCATGGGATACACAGCGACATAGAGAAGGGGTTCCGTCCCAGAGAGGAAGGCCATCTGGCAGAAAAGTTTTGCCCCATGGCCTTAATTCGTAAATATCTAGACCCCTCCACAGCAGGGGCGATTGATTTAGAAGTAAAAAAGAAAGTAGACACTGCCTTCAGCCAGGCTTTAAAGACTAAACCATTAGTGATAGAGGGACATTATGAGCAATTGGGGAACGACACCAAAACTACCGGGACTGCTAGAGGGCGGGCATAGGTCAATTACTTACTGTGAGGCTATTTCTGAGGCAATGCCCCTAAATTAAAAAGATGAAAATAATGTTTATTCATCCTGATTTTCCAGAAACATGGAGTGATGATAGTATATTCCCCTTCGGTTATGCATCTCTAGATGCTGTACTTACCAGGCAGGGGCATGAGGTGGAGATTCTGATACCTTCTACTAGCCATTTGAGCGTTAACGACCTTCCCGAGAGAATAAAGCACAGTAAAGCCGAACTCTTTGCCTTAGGGGGACTTTTCCCTTATATGCCAGTAATTGAGAAGGCAGTGGCCAAGATTAAAGCAGTACGGCCCGATGCCAAGATCGTTCTTGGTGGCCAAATGGTAACCTATTCTCCCCAGCTTGTGTTAAAGAAAACAGGTGTAGATTTTTGTATAGCAGGGGAGGGTGAGGTAGCGCTGCCAAAGTTAGTGGATTGTCTGGAAAAGGGGAAGGATTACTCTAATATCAGCGGGCTTGTTTTCCAACGCAACGGTAAAATTATTGATAATGGCTTAGGAGAAACGATGCCTTTGGAAGAAATACCTATGCCGAATTGGGACAAGTTCCCAATGGATTATTATAATCGCTCACCTTGGTTCCTGCCATCTTGGTCTCGTACCAAACAGCAAATAGTGGTAGCCTGGCTTTTAAGTAGAGGATGTCCGATGAAGTGCAACTTCTGTGCATCTGGATCCGCAACACGTTATAAAAGTGTGGAACAAGCTATGAGAGAACTTCGTGAAATAAACGATAGGTTCCACCCTGACCGTATATTATTCTGCGACAACTTCTTAATGAGGAATAGAAGGTAATGTCCTAGAATTCCTGTAAAAACAAAAATGGTGTAAGATACCTCCTAAGT
>JAUQZZ010000169.1 GCA_030586765.1 Candidatus Brocadiales bacterium
TCTGTGGGCAGCTCCAGGGTCGTCCTCGGGCGACAAGGGGGAGGGTGAGAGAGGGGATGCCCCCATACCTCCTGCAACATCCTCTGACAGGTCTAAAGACCTGTCCCTACTCTGCTCCGACGCTACATCCCTTCTTTCGTAGGGAGGGCCCTTGTAGCCCTCCGTAATCGGAAGGGGATAAACCCCCTCCCTGCATCTATTGGGATTCTTCGCCGCCTGCGGCGGCTCAGAATGACAGGCTGAACCATCTGCCCCGGACAGGTCAGGAGATATGCCCCTATCCGTTTTTGCAGACCTAAAGGTCTGCCCTACATTATCGGAAAAAGACCACCTCTTAAAATTTCTTATGGCTGACTCCAGGGTGGCCTTTGGGGTGCGGCGGGCTATATCGGCCTCCAGCACATATATCCTGCCATCCGCCTTAGGCGAATAGCCCACAGTGACCAGGGCGCTAAAGTCCCCCCCACTGCCCCCACCCAGGGCTGGGTCCAGGGCCGTGACTATGAGGAGTTCCTGTCCTTCTATATCCTCCCTTCGGTAGTACCTGACCCACTCCTCACGGATAAGCTGTTCATCGGGGCTGATGGGGTTATTCTGGTACTCGCACTGGAAGGCTATAGTGCCTATCCCTTCCTTTTCCCCATCACCCTGTCTTATCTTTTCCAGGCGCTCGCGGTCGTAGTAATCAGGCCAGAGCACCGAGCCGTCCTGAGAGAGGGCCTGGTAGCGGAGGCCCTTCCACTTGCGGAGGAGCTTCCCTAGCAGGCTATCATGATGTAGCACCGTGCCAATAATAAAGGCATCCCCCTGGGGGCCAGGGAGATTTAGAACAGAACCATAGAACCAGGACTCCAGCTTCTTGCGCTGTTCAGAACTCTGAACGGACTCATCATCCTCTATATCGTCGCAGATAATGAGGTCTGGCCTGGACTGGAAGCTGCGCATGCCCCTGAGGCCGGAGTTGGTGCCTTTAGCACACACCCTTATCTCAGTAGAGGTGAGTATCTCCCTGTCCGTCCACTTCTCCCTGCCCACAAGGTCTCCAAAGTCCCTTCTGAGGAGGGGGTTCTCCTCCAGCTCCCTGATAATAGATGCCAGGAAGCCTTCAGCGATATTACTGGTGCTGGAGATTATCAAGATAAATCTCTTTCTCCCGGTGGCCAGGGCCCAGAGGGGGAAGACTAAACTCATGAGGACGCTCTTACCGTGGCCCCTGGGCGCGGCTATTGCCTCCCGCTTATTTGACTCCCTGGAGGTCATTAGGCTGTAGAGTTCTTTATGGAAGGGTGCTGGAGGGGCGGTGAGGTAGTGGGCAAGATAGCGCCTGGCAAGGGCCTCTGGACTATCCCATGCCTCCACTTCCCCCACTAGATTCTCTAAGAGAGATAATATCTTCTCTAAGAGAAATAATCTCTCGGATAAGGGCCTCTTTGAGGCACTTTCTTTCCATCTCTGTAAGGTCTCCAAAATCAACGGCATCCTCGTCTCCCTTTAATTGGCTGGCATAATCTATGAGGAGCTTTATGGCCTGGACGTTTCCTTCTTTGGCCCTATCGGAGAGTGCCCCCAGGGCCGTGACCAGGGCATTGTCCACGAGACACCTCAGCACATCCTTTTGGGCTGGTCCGAGGCCCTTAAGCCCTCTAAGGGTATCTTCCATGGGTCCTCCTGGGGCGGAGAGGGCCATGACCTCTGGGGCGGTTTCTCTTCCTGTGGTATCCATAAACCGAGATGCTTCCCTTTGCCCAGACGAAAATGTAGGGGCAGGTTTGAAACCTGCCCCTACAATCCCCAAAAATAAAAAGGGAAGGCCAGGGGTGTGCGGTCGGTGCCGCCTGTCTTTCGGCCTTTATTTTTTTTAGCCTTCCCGCTATGCGGGTACGCCCCCTGGGCCTTCCTCTCGACAAGTGACGCCGAAGGCGTCCGCCTCTGGCGCGAGTCTCCGTCGAACGCTCAGGACAAAAATAAATTCCAGCAGAAGTTTACCACATCTTCTTCTAGAGTCAATGCCAGGAATCCACAAGATTCTACATTTATATATATACCTTGGGCAGACCAGCCCCCTTATTGACATACCCTGGGTTCTGGGTATACTGAAATAATTAGAATTTGGCACGGAAGGGTTTTGTTATGAAAAATCTTTTATGGGTCATCCTGCTCATCCTCCTCTGCCCTGTGGCCCAGGGGCCATCCTTAACCATAGGCTACGGAGGCCAGGGGCAGGAGTCCGCCGAAAATAAGGAAAAAATAGAGGCAAAAAAGCCTGTCCTTGAGCGAAGCGAAGGAACGGAAGGGCCATCTCAAGAACAAGAAAACAAAGAAGAAGCAAAGGAGCAAAAAGAGACAGGCCGTTCCGACGCTTCGCTAGGGACGGCAGGGGAAACCAAGAGAGAGTTCCTCAGGCTTGCGGAGCCCAAGGCAAAGAAGGCCGCCCCGCCCAAACGCTCACCCTGGGGGGGATACTGGGGCGCTATATACGGCGAAAAGTCTTTAGAGGAAGAAGGCGCTGGGCCTACAAAGGAAGAATCAAATCCGCCTAAGGCGGACATAGATGTTCCGCCTCCCACCTTATCTGAATATATGGAGGTAGATTTTGGCAAGCTTGCCTCAGGCTCTTACGCAATAGAGTATGAGAATAAATACCTGAAGGTGCGGTGCAGATTCCTGAGCCTTGCCCCGGAGGGCACAAGGATTAAGGACTATCAGCCCCCAGGCTACATAAATTTTATAGTGGGTGGGCCTGGCACGGGCATGGCCAGCCTCACTGTGGTGGCCAAGAGGGAAAAGGCAGATAAGGTCTTCGGACTGGAGTCCCAGAAGGAGGTAGTCATCTACGGCAAGGCCCTGAGACTAGGCCTGAGCGGACTTACCCTTATGATAGAGGAGATAGAGAAGAAGTAGTCGAGCAAGCCTTTCCACCTTAGGCACGACCCTGTGCTATCCGCTTACATTTAATAGAAAATCCTTTAGGTAACTTAGCTTAACTGAGTAAAGGTTCAAAGGCCGACCTCCTGACGATTCTTCTTCAGCCTCTCAATGAGCCTTTCTATCTCGTCCTCTGGCCAGCGAAGGAATAACCCCTTCTTGATAGGCCGGGGGAATTCACCCTTTTCTACCCAGTTCCTGATAGTGTATCTAGATACACCAAAGAGCTGACAGACATCTTTTAATCTTAAGAAGCGGTTCATCTTTACACCTTTAGCGTCATGCTTGTTAGGTAAGGGCGTATAGCAATACGCCCCTACGCCTTCCTCCCCATGAGTAGATACAAAAAACTCCCTTCCCATTCTAACAGTTCCACTATACTGCCATCATCATGGGCCATTATGTCCTCCACCAATGCCTCTTTATCTGCGTACTGCTCCCCCCTGAGGACATAAAGTTCTTCCAAACTCTTCCTCAACAAAAGCCCTTTTACGGTCTCGTAATCTGCCATTGGATTCGCCTCGTTCACCACAAGGGCCCTAAAAATAAGGTATTGACAATCGATAGAGAATACTGTATGTTAAAAAATTAAGGATTGCTTTTCCGTCCAAGACGGACTATATCAACCCAAACAGACACTTCTTTTTGGCCTGAATGAGCCTTTTATATTAAATTGTAATAATTATAGCCCAATTAGGCCGTATTGCAAGTAAAAAATAAAATTTGTTCTATCC
>JAUQZZ010000170.1 GCA_030586765.1 Candidatus Brocadiales bacterium
AAGCTGGAGGATATAGAATTGGAGTAAATGATGAGACCAAGGAGGATGATAAGCAAAACGGCTACGCGGTGAACCCGATGGTCTTCCTCTAATATACTCATTATTTTCTTACTGAAGTGGCACTAAAAATACAAGAATTCCAGGACATATCAACCTCTTCTTTAAACTCCTGAAAAATCGTTCTAGCACTCGGCTGCCCTGATTATATGTGGCCAGTAACGATTTTATCCCGAGGACTACTACAGTCTGTGGATAACCATCCTGTAGGGTGCGTCTTGACGCACCTTACTACTCCGCAGGAGAAAGTATTTTAAATTGCCTTGCTGGTGTGTGCATGATAAAATTTTTTTATGCTCCTTAAGGAGATTTATACCAACAAGCTGAAAGAGGTGGCACAAAAAAAGGCCCAGTTCCCCATCCAGGGCCTCCAAAAGGCAATCTCTGGTCTTGCTACGGCCCGTGACATAGAACTGGCCCTTAGGGCAGGTGGAGGCCTAAAACTCATTGCAGAGATAAAGGGGGCGTCTCCTTCTAGTGGCATACTGCGCAAAAACCTAGACCCCCTGGAGATCGCCCTACAGTACCAGCAAAACGGTGCCTCTGCCATATCCGTCCTTACCGACGAAAGGTTCTTTCATGGGAAACTCTCCCACCTGGAAGAAATAAGAAGGGTCGTAAAACTGCCCCTCCTTCGTAAGGACTTCATCATCGACCCTTACCAGCTCTACGAGACCAGGGTGGCCGGGGCCGATGCCGTGCTCCTCATTGCATCCCTCCTGGAAAAAAAGGAACTGGAAGGTCTTCTAAGATTAGCCCGCGAGCTTGGTCTGGGATGCCTGGTAGAGGCACATACAGAAGAAGAGCTTAAAAAGGTCTTAGACACCCCAACCACCCTCTTAGGCATAAATAACAGGAACCTGCAGACCTTCCAGATAGACCTTGAGACTACCCTGAGACTTAGACCCCTTATTCCCAGGGATAAGATAGTGGTGAGTGAAAGCGGTATCAACACCAGGGCCGACGTCTTACGCCTTAAGGAGGCAGGAATAGATGCCATCCTTGTGGGAGAGGCCCTCATGCGCGCTGAGGACCCGGGAGCAAAAATCAGAGAACTCATGGGCTGGGCTTAAACGCTGAGTCTGGGGTCTTAACCCTCGGCCCTATAGTCAGGACCTACAAGAAGACCGCAATAACATCTTCCTTTGTGTTTAATCTCCTTCTTATGATAATCACAGGGGCATACTATCTTCTTGTCTTTTTCCTCGTTGCCCGTCACTACTCGACAAGGGCAGTACTCGTGACCTGTCTTCAGCCTTCGTATAGCAAGTCCCTTTATTACCTCCTCAACTACAGCGGCATCGGGATTGAATCGGTAGGAAGTCCCATCTAAATACCTCTCAAGCCTATGCCTTATCTCCTGCTCCACCTCTGCTAAGCGGTCCTTCTCCACCCCCTCAATAATTTGCTCCTGCTCCTTCATCGGTCCTCCAGATATATTTACTGAGGATTATAACATATATGCACCCTTTTTCAAGTTTTTCAAGACAAAAGTTTTTGACCCCTCTCTATGACATGTATATAATAGTATAACGTTTAATGTACTATATATTGCATCCAGTTGGTGTGTAAATATTTAGCAGATATCTAAGAGATGTTTTTTTGTTGACGCAGACGTGAAAGAAGCTATAATCCCTTCAAAGAGGGGAGGCTGTAAGATGCTTTCAGGAGGCGTTAAATCATGTTGGATAGGGAAAAACTCGGAAAGGGGCTTGAGTCGCTCCTCGGAAATATTATGGAGGCAGAGCCCACCTCAAGTGGGATACTGCAGGTTGACCCTAATCTGGTGCAGCCCAACCCTCATCAGCCAAGGAAGGACTTTGACCCCGATGGAATAAGTTCCCTCATGGAGTCCATTAAAGAGCACGGGATGCTCCAGCCCATAGTGGTGAGGCCTGTAAAGGAGGGCTACCAGTTGGTGGCAGGGGAAAGACGGTGGAGGGCAGCAAAACAGCTAGGACTCAGGAGCATACCAGCTATCCTCAAGGAGGCATCCTCCCAACAGGCCTTAGAAATGGCCCTGGTGGAGAATATCCAAAGGGAGGACCTTAACCCCATAGAAAAGGCCAGGGCCTTCTGGGAACTTGTTGAGGTATTTGGACTTACCCAAGAAGCGGTGGGTAGATATACTGGCCTAGACCGCTCCTCTGTAGCTAACACCCTCAGGCTACTGGAACTCCCCATAGAGGTCCAAGAACATGTTTCACGTGGAACAATCTCCCAGGGTCATGCCAGGGCCCTCCTTGCCCTTAGGGATGAAACCCTCCAGAAGAAGCTCTGCCAGCGCATACTAGATGAGGGACTAAGTGTCAGAGAGGTGGAGGCCGCTACCGCAGGTATAAAAGGGCAGGGACAGCACCGCTCCTCCCCCAATCCGCCTAGGGCAGACCATGTCCTTGAACTGGAAGACAGGTTGAGAAGGTCCCTGGGGACTAAGGTCCAGATAATAAACAATAATGGCCAGGGGAGGATTGTCATCCATTTCCACGGTACCGCTCAGTTTGAGCACCTTATGCAGATGCTCGCGGGGAGGCCCTAGAGCACCCTCCCCTTCCGGCGGTTTATTACATCTGAGAGACCTTCAAGTGCCTGGATGAGTAGGTTCTTCAGGACCATTACCTCTACTATCTGTGCCCTTAAGGCCTCTTTTATCTTCTCCAGTTGTTCTATGTCATTCCCCGTTTCACCCATTTCTACTCCCCCTATAGAGAACCAGGAGAATTATACGTAAATAACGGATTTAGTCAAGGAAAATCCGTCTTTACATCTACATCATGGACAAAAAGACAATTGGATTGCGACTTAAATCCTTAGTCCTCTCGGAAGGGATTACCCAAAAAGAGTTTGCTAAAAGGGTAAACTTCTCTGATAAATATATAAGTGACATCATCAGGGGAAGGACTGCCCCATCCCTAATCCTGTTAGAGCGGATAAAATCTGTATTCAACGTATCTATGGACTGGCTCCTTACCGGCAAGGGCCCACCTACAAAAGGGCTAGGTGAATCCCTGCTCAGGGAAGGTCCAGAGGGCTATGGCGAGATCTCGGATACTAGCCCAAGATACATATCTACAGATACTTATAGAGATACTGTCCGTGGGGTTAGCGCCGGGGAGGACCTGATTACCCTGCCTATCTTATCCCATGAGGAGGCCTTACAACTTGCTGAAGGCCACACGAAGCCTGTAGTAGATGTGGTGCGTCCAGACACACCCTATTGTACCCTTTACAAGAAATGGCTAAGTAGCCCCAAAGACACTGTTTGCATAAGGGTGCTAGGGAACAGCATGGAACCCATCCTAAAGGATGGGTCTATTGTGGCCATAAACACCTCCCTGAGGGAGCCCACAGCCCTGGTGGGACAATTGTGCGCCATAAAGGTCAAGGACGTAGGGGCGTATCGCGATACGCCCAAAGGGGCATATCATGATATGCCCTCATTATCTATACGACGGTTAAGGACCTGCGAACCCTATTTAGTCTTTATGCCACAAAAGGAAGGCCATCCTGTGTATTGCTTCTCCCCCCAGGAGCCCAACCCCATCATAGGCAGAGTAGAAGGGGCCTGGACAAGGTTCTAGAGTAAGGAT
>JAUQZZ010000171.1 GCA_030586765.1 Candidatus Brocadiales bacterium
TGCCTGAGGAGCTCTCTAACTATATCTCTTACCCTGGATTTCTTGACAGGGTAGGCCTGCTGGAGGTTTATTATGGCTATCTTCAAGGCCTAGTCTTTTGAGCCATAGGCCTCCACTATATCCTGTACCAATCTGTGACGGACTATATCTTTTTTGGTGAGGTACATGTAGGCCACGCCTTTGACATCCTTGAGCCTCTGCTGGACATCTATAAGGCCGGAGGGTTCGCCTGGTGGGAGGTCTACCTGGGTGATATCCCCTGTAACCACTACCTTTCCCTTTACCCCCAGGCGGGTGAGAAAGGTCTTCATTTGCCGTACAGTACAGTTCTGCGCCTCATCCAGGATGATAAAGGCCTCGTTGAGGGTCCTACCCCTCATGAAGGCCAGAGGAAGTATCTCTATAATATCATTCTCTATGTACTTCCTTACCTGACTTACCTCCATCATATCCTCCAGGGCATCGTAGAGGGGTCTGAGGTAGGGGTTTACCTTGGCCTGGATATCCCCTGGAAGGAATCCTAATTTCTCGCCGGCCTCTATGGCGGGTCTTGCCAGGATAATCTTTTTTAGCTCACCCGTTCTCAGGGCCGATAAGGCCATAGCCACGGCTAGATAGGTCTTCCCCGTGCCAGCAGGCCCAATGCAGAATACCAGGTCATTTGCCATTATAGCCTCAACGTATTTGGCCTGACCCTCGGTCCTGGGCCTTACGGACACCCCTTTGATGTCCACCTCTGTCCACCTGGAAGGGGTTATTAGTTTCTTCCCTGTCTCTACAGCATTGATAACCTCCTCCACCTCCTTATCCTTTAGCATCTTGTACTTTCGAACTATCTCCAGGAGGCGATTAAAGACCTCCACGGCCTTCTTTACCTGAGACTCTTTGCCCTCTATCCTCAAGAGACCATTTCTAGCTGTAAGGGTTACCCCCAGGGCACTGCGAATTGTGCGGAGATGCCTATCATGGCTCCCGAAGAGTATGGGGGCCAATTCTGCATCTTCCAGTTCTATAACCTGTTGAACAGTCTGTTCTCCTTCGTTCATCTCAGCCCTTCCACTGATAGAAGGTCAAAAAGTAATAGCCAGCAGGCAGGCTTGTTAAGGTACAGTCTACCACGTCCAGTAGGCCTCCAAAACCCGGTATGAGGCTACCAGAATCCTTTACCCCAGCATCTCTTTTTATTATAGACTCTAATAGGTCGCCTCCGATAGAGGTCAAGCCTATAAAAAGGCCAAAGGTTACCGCCCAACCCAGGGGCAGGAGACCAACCTGCGGATAAAGGCTCCAGCCTATAGCTATTAAAACACTGAAGAGTAGGCCGAAGAGAGCCCCCTCTACGGTCTTATTTGGGCTGATAATAGGGGAGAGCTTATGCTTACCTAATTTTCTTCCAAAAAGGTAAGCCCCTATATCTGAACCCTTGGCCATGAGTAATACGGCCAGGACCGCCGGAAGCCCCTTGCCTCCTGGGAGGTGTCTCAGGGACATGGCAAAGGACAGGAGGAAAAAGATATAGAATACTCCAAAAAGGGTGATGGAGAGGTCTCTCATAGCCCCTTCCACTCCTCTAGTAAGGCCTTGTTGGAGAAAGAGCCAGGAAAGGATGAGGAGTATCAAAGTAGGGCTGAGGGAGAACCTGCCCTGGGTTCTGGCCTCCCACCAGCAGCTTAAAAAGACCAGGATGCCGCAAAGGAGTCCAGAGACCTTAAAGGGGGCGTAACCCTTTTTACAAGAGATGTCGTAAAACTCCAGCAGTGCTAATGAACCTGCAATTATACCAAGACAGCCCAGGCCCAGGTCTGAGTCAAAATAGAAGTCCAGGGCAAGGATGCCTATAAATGCAGCCAGCATGGCTGCACCAAAGGCTACTCTCTGCTCATGGGTGTTCACTCTATAAGACCGCCGTAACGCCTCTCCCTCTTTGCATAATCACTAAGGGCTTCTTCTAGGTGTTTCTTCCTGAAATCGGGCCAGCAGACCGGCGTAACCCACAGCTCCGTGTAGGAGATCTCCCAGAGGAGAAAATTGCTAACCCTCATCTCCCCAGCTGTCCTGATCAAAAGGTCGGGGTCGGTCATTTCTGAGGTGTAGAGGTAGTTTTTAAAGGTCTCCTCGTCTATCTCCTCCAGGGATAGCTTACCGTCCTTGACCTCTTTGGCCAGTCTCTTGGCGGCGTCTACTATCTCTGTCCTTCCACCATAATTGAGGGCAAGGCAAAGGACCATGCCTGTGTTGTGCCTGCTTTCCTCTATATTTATCTCAATCTCCCGCTGCACGTCCTTTGGAAGCCCATCTATCCTCCCTATCACGGTGAAGCGTATATTATTTTTCAGTATTGTCGGTCTCTCCTTTATAAGGTAGCGTTTGAGGAGCCTCATGAGGAGTTCCACTTCGATCCTGGGGCGGGACCAGTTCTCTCTAGAAAAGGCATAGAGGGTAAGCTGTTTTATGTGCTTACTGGCACACTCCTCTGTAATCTCCCTAACAGACTTGACGCCCTCGATATGGCCCCTTATTCTGTTCAAGCTACGCTTCCTTGCCCAGCGGCCATTGCCGTCCATTATTATGGCAATGTGCCCGGGGAGTTTATTATTCTCATTCATTAGGGACCCGTACTACTTGGTTGCGTTCGGCTCCTACAGAAATCATCTGTACCTTTAATTCTATGATATCTTCCAGGGTGTGGATATAATCCTTGGCCTTCTGGGGCAACTCTTCCATAGAGGTACTCTGGGAGGTGTCTTCTAACCAGCCAGGCATCTCTTTGTAAATGGGCTCGCACTGGGGTAACATGGCCAGGTCGGGTAGAAATCTCTTGTATACACGGTCACCGCACCTGTATCCCATGCAGACTTTAACCTTATCCTGGTCATCCAGGACATCGAGTTTGGTTAGTATGGCAAAATCGGCACCATTGACGGTGACAGCGTGGCGTACTGCCACGGCATCAAACCATCCACAGCGCCTGGGCCTACCTGTGGTGGCGCCAAATTCGACTCCCCGCTGTCTTATGTGTTCGCTGAGTTCTTCATCCATCTCTGTGGGGAAAGGTCCCCCACCAACCCTTGTAGTGTAGGCCTTCATCACACCATAGATATGGTGTATCTGCTTTGGGGATATCCCCGCCCCGGATGGCACACCACAAGCTGTGGCGTTAGAGGAGGTGATGAAGGGGTAGGTTCCGAAGTCTACGTCTAAAAGGGTGCCCTGTGCACCCTCAAAAAGGATCCTCTTAGAGACTTTTATTGCATCGTTTAGGAACTCTACGGTATCACACACAAATGGGGCTATTTTCTCGGCATAACCACTGTATTCCTCATATATCTCTTTCCAGGACAAGGGGTTGGCTCCGTAGAAATCCTGGAGGAGCTTGTTCTTTTCCTCTACATTCCTTTTTATCCTGTTCTTAAGATGTTCAGGATAGTAGAGTTCTGTTACCCTGATGCCCGTTCTAGACATCTTGTCGGCGTAGCAAGGGCCTATCCCACGTCCTGTAGTACCTATCTTATCCTGCCCTTTTTCAGATTCGGATAGAAGGTCGAGGAGCTTATGGTAGGGGAGAACTACGTGGGCACGGTCGCTCACAAAGAGA
>JAUQZZ010000023.1 GCA_030586765.1 Candidatus Brocadiales bacterium
TCCCCCATCACGTGGGCCACCATATTATCGCAGATGAGCGTCACATCTAGTCCAGCCTGCAGGAGTTCCCAACTGGTAAGCCTTGCCCCCTGGAGGAGGGGCCTGGTCTCACAGGCATAAACCTTTATATTCTTCCCCAGCTCTTTGGCGGTATAAAGCACGGCCAGGGCAGTGCCGTAGCCTCCTGTGGCCAGACCCCCTGCATTGCAGTAGGTCATAACAGTACCGCCCTGAGGGATAAGGGCCGCGCCCTCCTCTCCTATCCTCTTGGAAGAATCCCTATCTTCTTCCAGTATCTCCAGGGCCTCCCTGAAGAGCACCTCCTTTATCTCCTCCAGAGGCTCACAGGAAAAGGCCTGGGCCACATGCTCCATGCGCTCCAGGGCCCAGAAGAGATTAATAGCCGTGGGCCTTGCCGTAGCCAGATAAGCGGTTACTTCCTTAAGCTCCTTGAAGAAATCCTTAAAGTTGCCAGTGTTTACCCCTCGGATGCCCAGGAAGGTCCCCATGGCTGCGGCAATACCTATGGCAGGCGCCCCTCTAACCTGCATCCCCCTGACGGCCTTCCAGATGCCCTCCGCATCCTCACAATATACAAACTTAAGCTCTCTGGGAAGTGAGGTCTGATCTATAAGCTTTACCTTCCCGTCCATCCCGCCTTCCCATTCTATTGTAGGTATAGTCATAGCCTCCCCGTTTTTAGTGGTCCATCTTACCTAACTCACGTTCTACCTCTTTTGCCCTCTTTCGAACCTCTTGAACAAGCCTTTCTTTGTAATCCCGAAGCCTTTTCCTTAGGGAAGCGTCCTTCAGACTAAGGACCTCCACAGCCAGTATCCCCGCATTCCTTGCCCCAACATTGCCTATGCCTGCTATGGCCACAGGCACCCCTGCCGGCATCTGGAGCATGGAGTAAAGGGCATCTTGCCCCCCAAAAGTCTCTCTGATAATAGGTACCCCTATGACGGGTAAGGTAGTCAAGGAGGCTAGAACCCCAGGTAGGGCTGCTGCGCCCCCTGCCCCAGCAATAATTATCTCGTAGCCCTTCTTCTCTGCGCCCTGGGCATACTGGTAAGCAAGCTGTGGAGCACGGTGACAGGAAATCACGTCAACATCAAATCCCACCTGGAACTCTTTTAGAACCTTAACAGTCTCTTTCATGGTCTCTATATCAGAATCGCTACCCATAACGATACCTATCTTTCTGCTGGCAGTTCCTTCGCTCATCTGTTTTCTCCGTAAGCTCTTGAGTTTAAGGCCTCCCCATACCTCTTAACAAAGGGACTCAGGAAGAGGGCAAGATTCTCCGAGGCCACCTTAGTCTGCCTGCGCAAATTCATTAAGTGTATTATATCCTGGGGATTACTGAGGAGATAATAAATTAGCTTGAGGGGTCTAACCCTGCCTTCCCCGTTCACCAGGCCTTGGGCCTTTAGTTCTTGTCCCACCTCATCCGTAACGACCTTTATAGCCAGGAAAGGCACAGTATAGTCCCTCGCTGTCTCCGCCACACCCAGACTCTCCATATCTACCGCTAATGCCGAGGTAGTCTCCCCTAGCCTCTTCTTGGAGACTGGATGAGTAACCACCTCATCCATGGCGACGAGGTCCCCACAGTGGGCCCTTAAACCCTGCTCCTGGGCTATCCTCAAGGATAAGTTCAGAAGGCCAGGGTGGCAAGAATAGCTGGAGAAAGTCTCAATGGGTCCTTCCCCTTGGTGACAATATAAGACGTTCCTGACCACTATCAACTCCCCGGCTGTTATTCCTTCCACGAGACCCCCCGCAAAGCCCGCCGATACGACAGCCTCTACCTTAAAGAGCTTTAGCAACCTCTCTGTTGCCTTCTTTGCCCTCTCTTTACCGATACCACACCTCGCCAGTACCAGAGGCTGCCCTTCTAGGAAGGCAGGATAAAAGGCTGCGGCCTCCTCCTGAAGGGTGCCCAGAGGTTTCACCTTCGCCCTTATGGGGCCCATCTCTTGAGGTAATGCCAGAATTACTCCTATCACACCACTATCTCCTCTATAATTAACTTAAATTTTAATCAAACAGATTCCAAGGGCTTTTGCAACACAAATTTCTCTTAATATTTTGTACTGCAGGGACATGGGTAACACTTCTTGACTTCTCAAGTTCGAAGGGCTGTAATCTCTGGGATGGATATACTCCACATTCCTCCATATAGTTATATATTTTCATTGCATTTGATAACAATATGTGGTAATTATTCGCCGTTTATCTGCCTGCCCGCCCACCTCAAAGTGGAAATTTTTTTACTAGAAATGGGAATATTTGTTGCTATAATTACGCCTTCTTCTGCGGTGGCATGAAGAGCTATTAACAGGAGGCCTGGGGGATGAAAAGATATTTTTATCTCTTTGGTTTGTTGTGGCTGGGGGGCTCTCTTTTCAGTTGCGCCAGCGTCTCAGAGAAGTCTAGCCTGGGCCCCGGCGCCCTAGAGATACCTGGAAATAATCCCTGGACCAAGACTAATATCACCGTAGAACCTGGCCAATATCTCCATATAGTAGCCCAGGGGAAGGTGGAGATAACCAACTGGAGCTACTTCGGCCGTGACTACGATTATACCGTAGGCCCTGAAGGAACATACAATTTCTCCGAAAAGGTTAAAGAAGCGCCCTTTCCTCTGGCAGCGGCCGAGGCTGGGCCTGCCCCCTGTTATGCCCTGATAGGGAAGATAAGGGAAGATGGCGAACCATTCCTTGTAGGTCAAGATTCTGTCATAAATGTAGAGAAGGGGGGAGAGCTCTTCCTGGGTATTAATGACTTCGATGTAAAGGATAATACCGGTAAATTCTATAGCAAGGTAGATATATATAAACAGGAGCCCACAGACCTGATGCCCAGGGATACAAGGAAGATAGAAGATGTGAAAGAGGCAGAGGTCAGCCCGGTAGACGATGCCAGGGTGCTAATCATCTACCTGGATGGTATAAACTACGAGGCCTTAAAGGAAATGGCCTATAAGGGCTACCTCCCTAATATAAAGAAGTATTTCGTTGACGGAGGCACAGAGATAGCCAACGCCTTTACTGTATTCCCTAGCACCACCTTCACATCCACAGCGGCCTTTCTTACCGCCTCTTTTACAGACCGCACGGGAATAAAGTCTGACGCCTTCCTTGACAGGCGTGCCATGCGGATGAAGCACTTCTTCCATCCTTACGGCCCTGCCGGTGCAGCCAGGAGGATGAAACCAGGTGTCATCGGTGATATGGTAGACCCCACGGCTAGGGCCGAGGCCTTGGATTCCATTTATGACTACGTAACGAAAAGTGAGATGCGCTTTTCAACCACAGTCCTACCCGTACTCTTTGACCATCCCCCAACCTTCTATAATGAGCTCCTGGCCAATAACATCCGCTACCTGGGCGCCCACCAGGTAAGACACAAATTCGACCGAATCAATGCAAAGTTTGCCATTGAGGAGGTTATAAAGAAAGACAACAGGGTAATGTACGTCTGGCTTCCAGGGGTAGACGAACGCAGCCACGAATCTCCTCGAGGTCAGTGGGGTGGTGCAAGGAAGCCCCTCTATAACATTGATAGACACATCGGGGATATGATAAAAAAGCTGGAAAAGGAAGGTATCCTGGAAAAGACCTATATGGTCCTTTATTCCGACCACGGCCACGTGGGTGGAAAGGAGTTTATAAACCAGTCCTTTGACATCACCCACGACTTCTTTTATAAGAGTATAAGGGACATGGACGGGGACAGGATACCCGACAGTGACAGCGGCCTGGGCTTTAATATCAGGTTTGTGGAACACGACCAGGCCTTCCATAGAGAACACCTGGACAAGGATGAAGGAGACTTTATGGCTGTAGGGAATATGGGTTATGGTGTCGCCGTGGCCTACCTCCCCTACAAATCCAAATACTCCAGGAACTGGACAAGACCCAACAGCTACTACGACCTCACCCACTACGAGATATACCCAGGCATGCAGCCAGTAAATATCCTGGATAGGCTCCTGAAGGTGGACTACTCGGATAGTAACCTCTTCCCTTATATAGTATCCCCCAGGCCTATTGACATGGTAATGGTGCGTGTTGCCAAGGATACTACCCTCATTATTAATAGCCAGGGTCTTCAGGCCCTCATAGAACGAAGGCCCACAGGAACAGGTAAAAGGGACTTTGAGTACAGATACCACGTGGTCACTAACTTTGAGCAGGACCAAGAAGGTAAAAACAGCTTCCAGGAGGTAGAAAACCCCACAGAAGACCCCCTGGGCTACCTAAGCTCCCCTGACTTCGTAAAATACACCAAGGATGCCCCCGAGTGGTTAAAGAATTTTCATCCAGGTAACGAATGGCTAGAGGCCACAAAGAACACACGTTACCCTGATTCAGTAGTGGCCCTTGCCCACTTCACAGCCTGGGATGACTCTATAAAGGAGCTAGAGGATAGATACGGCCCAGACTTTGGGGTAGTGCCCAAGAAGGGCTGGAGCTTCCAGACAGACGCAAGGCTTGCCAGCGACCATGGTTACCCCTTTTACGAGAGTATGCATATACCCCTCTTTATTACAGGCCCAAATATAAAGAAAGGCACCATAGTTACCAACGCCCACAGGCTAATAGACATAGTACCCACCGTGCTGGATATGGTTGGGGCAGAGTATAATAAAGACGCCCTGGACGGCAAGAGCATCACAGGTATATACGAGGGTGGAGAAGAAGGGGAGGTAGAGGTGGGCCACGAGGAGATAGTAGGATTCTATACCGATAGGGGCATCCCTATAGAGATGAAGGCCCCTCCTGAGGAGCTAGGCTTTAATCTCCATGACATTGATAACCCTTACGATATACACTTTATTGCAGCAGACATTGCAACCCTCTTTGACCAGCAGGCCTTTAGAATTACCGATGACATCTTAGACCTGTTTATCCCCGGCGCCTCTGTAAGACCCTTCAGAACCGCTATAGATAAAGGGACAGACCTCTTCCACAGTATGCCCGACAATATCTTCGAAAAGAGGTTTGCCCAGCTCATGGCCGCCCTCAGGATAAAGCAGTTTGATGTGGTAGACGGCGTCAGTATGATAGCCTTTGGAAACTTCTTCACAGAATCAAACTTCCTCAGGGCCAACCTGGTTATAGACTGGACCCAGGATATCATGGGAGATTTTAACAAGCTCCTGGGTGCGCCCTTATTCAAGTTTGAAAAGGGCCTTATACCAGGCAAGTACTTCCACCGTTACGCAATAGATTACCCCCAGTACCTCCTGGATAGATTGAGGAAGAGCATTATAGAGGTTGTTTACAGGGTCTTCTACCGAGGCATCTTCCATATGGAAGATGGCATAAGCGCTACTGGTAACGCCTTTAAGACCAAGACCTGGCAGACAGCCGAGATAGAAGGCTCCTTTGGACAGGGCGAGGGCCTGGAAATCCTGCATCCCAAACCAGAGAAAAAGTAATATATATGAGAGTCCCTGCAAAATTAGGCGCCACCTTAACCAGCTACATACTGAAAAATAGGCTTACTGCCAGGGAGAGGTTCCCTATAGCACTTATGCTTGAGCCTATCCACCTCTGCAACCTCTCCTGCAAGGGCTGTGGTCGGATACTGGAGTTCAGCCAAAATAAGGATTTCATGGATGTAGAGGAGTGCCTTAAGGCGGCCGAGGAATGCGGGGCACCTATAGTCTCTATCACAGGGGGCGAACCTCTTCTCCACCCAGAGATAGATAAGATAGCTAAGGGCCTCCTGGACCAGGGCCGCTATGTTTACCTCTGCACCAACGGAGTCCTACTGGAGAAAACCCTGGATAGATTACAGCCCTACCCCTTTTTCGATATAAACGTCCATATAGACGGCCTTAAGCCTACCCATGACACCATCACTGCCCAGGAGGGCGTCTTTGAACAGGCCACAAAGGCCATCAGAAAGGCAAAAAAGCTGGGCTTCAGGGTCTGCACGAATACAACTATCTACAAGGACACAAAACCCCAGGAGGTAGAGGAACTCTTCACTTATCTAGAGGGACTGGGGGTAAATGGTATGCTAGTATCCCCAGGCTTTAATTACGTAGAAAATACTAACGACGTATTCCTGAGACCCGAAGATATAAAGCAGAGATTCGGCTTTGTATACGAACTTTCTAAGAGATTCAGGCTCCTCAATACCCCTATCTACCTTAAATTCCTTACGGGAGAAAAAACCCTCAGGTGCACCCCCTGGGGCAACCCTACCCGAAACACCTTTGGGTGGAAGAGCCCCTGCTACTGCATCACCGACACCCACTACCAGACCTTCCAGGAGCTCATGGAGAAGACCGACTGGGACTACTACCGCTCTGGAAAAGACCCCCGCTGTAAGAACTGCATGATGCATTCAAGCCGCGAGCCCACCGCTGTCCTAGAGGGTGTCAATAGCCTTTCCGATATGTGGGAGATGGCCAAGTGGAGTTTTAGTTAGAAGGACCTGCCCCCGCAGCTCAAAAGTACGTATCCTTCCTAGATAAACATGTAGCTTTGAAGTCACGCCATAGGCGGATCCGCCAATTTGTATGGCGGACTTGCTCCAGCGTTTTTATAATCCAAGAATTCTTAGCAGACCCAACCTAGATGCTACAGGCTAGCGTACCTCCACTTTCTCTCTAGCTTTCCTTCTACGGAGGTTTCGGTAGCGGCTCAGGGCCATGAGCGGGAAGTAGTCGCGGTAGAGGTGATACTCTAGATAAAAGAATCTTGGGAAGCCTGTGGCAGTGAATTCCTCCTCATCCCAACTGCCGTCCTGTTTCTGGGTGCGGAGGAGATAGTCTACACCCCTTTCCACCTCAGGGCAGTCCACCTCCCCTGCAGCCAGCAGGCCCATAACGGCCCAGGCCGTCTGGGAGGGGGTGTTGGGGCCCTTACCCTTCAGGGCGGGGTCTTTGTAGCTGTCACATCTCTCCCCCCAGCCGCCATCGGGTAGCTGAACCGACTTCAGCCAACCCACCGCCCTCTTAATATAATCTGCACTCATGTCCTCACCCACAGAGGCAATGCCCGCTAGGGCAGACCAGGTCCCATAGACATAGTTGCAACCCCAGCGACCGTACCAAGAGCCGTCCCTTTCCTGCTCCTTCTTGAGGAATTCCACTGCCCTGACCACCACATTGTGTCCTGTGTCAAAGCCCACCCTTCCCAGCCAGTCCAGGCAGCGGGCTGTGACGTCACTGGTAGGGGGGTCGAGGAGGGCACCAAAATCCGCAAAGGGGACATGATTCAACATCTTTCTATTATTATCCTTATCAAAGGCCCCCCAACCACCGTCCCTGCACTGCATCCCCAGGAGCCATCTGGTGGCCCTGAGGAACACTTCTTCTTTCTTGCCACCCCCGGGGAGGACGGTACGCTGTAGGGCCATGAGCACTACTGCTGAATCATCTACATCTGGGTACCACTCGTTTGCATACTCGAAGTACCATCCGCTGGGCTCTACGTAAGGATTCTTGACACGCCAGTCCCCATACTCCCTCACCTCCTTACCCAGGAGCCACTCTCCTGCTTTAACCAGGGCTGGATGATTCCTGGGTAACCCAGAATCATGAAGGGCTATCACTGCCCAGGCTGCATCCCACACAGGTGATACGCAGGGCTGCAAGTGGAGGCTGTCCTCCTCTTCTACCTTCAAGAACTCTACCTCCTTGAGGGCCCTCCTTATCTGTGGGTGGTCATTGGGATAGCCCAGGGCCTTCATAGCAAAGATGGAGTTAATGATTCCAGGCCATATAGCCCCAAGGCCTCCAGACTTCTCTATCCTGGCAAACATCCACTTTACCGCCCTACCGAGGGCATATTCCCTGAGGAAGCCGATATGGAAGACCTCGTACCGCTTTAAGAAGTCATCAAAAGCGATAAAGAAATTGCGCCATGTGAGGCCCGGCTGGTCCCTCCTCATCGCGCCCTTTACAGGAAGGGCGTAGAGTTCGTCCAGGCTCACCCCTACCTTCACGCTATAACCCTTACCAGCTACTATGGTGAGGGGCACTACTATACACCTGGACCAATAGGACATCTCATAGATGTTGATGGGGAAGGGGGTGGGAAGAAGCAGCATCTCCGGGGGTGTTGAAGGGACCCACTTCCAGTCTAGCTGACCAAAGATGGCCAGATAAATCTTGGTAAAGGCATTGCACTTCATTATCCCGCCCAGGCCCAGGGCACACTTGCGCGCCTTCTGCATAAAGGGCTCCTCTGGGGAGAAGCCCGCCAGCTTCAGGGCAAAATAGGCCTTTACCGTGGCGCTGACCTCGCTGGGCCCGTTAGCATAGATGTTCCATCCCCCGTCAGGAAGCTGTTTTTTCAGGATATAGTTAGCGGCCTTTCTCTGCTTCTCAGCATCCACCTCCCCAAGAAAGTGCATAAGAAGGATGTAGTCAGAGGTCAGGGTACTATCAGCCTCAAGCTCCCCCACCCAGTGTCCATCTGCCTTCTGCACCCCCAGGAGGTATCTCTGGGCCTTACTTATGGCATACTCCACATCAGAGGCAGGCATCTCGGGCAGGAAATCCTTTGGGACATCATAGACGAACCTATCCAGGACACTAGGAGGGATATCCCCGTTGGCGTTTATAGCCTGCCAGCGCATATTTATTCGGTCTAGAAGGCCAGGTATCAGCTCATCCATTATATCCCCCTCCCAGCACTACATGAGCAAGCTAAGTATATAAAAGATGAGGCAAAAAATCAATGGAATAGGAGCTAGGGGCCAGGGGTTAGGGGCTAGGGGCTAGGGGTCAGTGTAATCCTGAGTTCTGGATTTGAGCTTGGCTAGTAGGGCGTTTATCATCTTGCCTAGTTCTTCTATTTCCCTCTGCGGGGGAAGGATTTTGTCTTGATGGACACATTTCAATTCAACGGCTAGTGTTAGCAGTGTCTCCACTTCAGCTAGAGAACCCAAGGCGACGTACAAGAATTGTCTAAACTCTTTTGTATGCCTCCTTGTATGTCCTTCAGCAATATTTGAAGGTATAGATATAGCGGCGCGCCTGAGCTGGTTTGTCAAACCATAAAGCTCTGCTTTAGGAAAGGTTTCTGAAATCTGATATATCTCCTTTACCAACCCTATAGACCTTTTCCAAATCTCAAGGTCTTTAAAGCTCTTTATCTTCTTTTCCACTACTCCTAACCCCTGTTCCCTAATCCCTAGCCCCTTGCCTTAAAGCACCCCCTTTGTAGAAGGAACGCCCTTTATCCGTTCGTCTAGTCTAACAGCCTTTGAAAGGGCCTGGGCCAGGGCCTTGAAGATGGCCTCGGCTATATGGTGGGTATTAGTCCCGTAAGGGACGTTTACATGGAGGTTGATGGCGGCATGGGTGCTGAGGGCCTCGAGGAATTCCTCTACCAGGCTTGCATCAAAGTCGCCTATCTTGCGATTAGCCAGGGGTGCGTTAAAAACCAGGGCAGGCCTGCCGCCTATGTCCACAGCCACATTGGCCAGGGCATCCTGCATAGGGACACTGGCATCGCCAAAGCGCACGAGGCCCTTTTTATCTCCTAGGGCCTCCTTGAGGGCCTGTCCCAGGCAGATGCCCACGTCCTCTACTGTGTGGTGGTCATCCACGGCACGGTCGCCCTTGGCAGATACCTTGAGGTTAAAGAGCCCATGCCTTGAAAAGAGGTCTAGCATGTGGTCGAGAAAGCCTACGCCAGTAGCGCCCTCGCATCTGCCCTGCCCGTCCAATTCCAAGGAGAGCCTTATATCTGTCTCTTTGGTCTTTCTATCTATCTGTGCCTTTCTCATATTAATTAATAAATGCACGTCCGATGCCGAGATCGGACGCTACAAGTCCTAGAGGCGCCTCTGTGGGTTGCTTCAAGGTCCGCCCCCAGGCGGGATTCGCCTCTGGCGAAAATCTAGGTAGACAACGAGGTTTACCTCGTTGAACCACAATCAACGACCACAGAAGGTCGTTGTCTACCCGGTCGTTTCACTCCCTCAGAATGACAAACGTAACTGCTATTTCCCCTTCCTGGCCTCGCAGGTTATCTCTGAGAGGCATTCTAGCAAACGCTCTATTTCTTCAGGGGTGCCCACGCTGATTCTCAAACAGTCCTCCAGCTTCCTATAGTTGAGATGACGTATAAGTATTCGTTGACTCTTCAACTGCTCGTAAATCTCCCTGGCCGTGCGGGAGTCCTGACACCTGAGGAAGACAAAGTTGGCCTGGGAGGGGTATACGAAAAATCCCATCTCCCTGAGGGATTCTGTCAGGTAAGCCCTGGTCTCCCTCACCTTTGCAAGATTAGTCCTGAGGTGCTCCTGGTCATCCAGGGCCGCCAGGCCAGCGGCCATGCTGAGTCTATCTACGTTATAAGAGTCCTTCACCTTGAGCATGCCCTCTATAAGGGGCTCTTGAGCGATGCAGAAGCCCAGGCGCAGGCCCGCCAGGCTGTAGGACTTTGACACAGTCCTCAACATGAGTACATTGGGATGTTCTTCTACTAGAGAGAGGCAGTTAGTGTCGGCAAAATCTACGTAGGCCTCGTCAATAACCAGCACGCCCTCTATCTGCCTGGCCAGTTGAGAGACCTCCTCTGGCCAGACCATTGTGCCAGAAGGGGAGTTGGGATTGCAGAGGAAGGTAATCTTGGCGCCCTTCACCACTATACCTCTGGGCAGGGAGAAATCCTCTGGGAAATCCACCTCCACAGGGATGGCATCCTGTATCTCTGCCAGGGTCTTGTAGAGGAGATAGGTGGGATAAGGGAACACTATCTTGTCCCCTGGGCCTGCGAAGGAGCGGGCGATTATCCCCAGGAGTTCATCAGAACCATTTCCCACAAGCACCCTTTCAGGACGGGTACCCAGAACCTCTGCCACTTTTTTCCTCACCTGTGTGGCCATGGGGTCTGGATACAGCCTCAGGCTGCTAGAAGCGGCCTCCTTCAAGGCGGCCAGCACCCTGGGGGAAGGAGTATAGGGGTTTTCATTGGTATTGAGCTTGATGTAACCTGGCTCCTGGGGCTGCTCCCCAGGGACGTAGGCCGTCATCTTTTTTATGTTTTTGCGGAAGAAATTCATCTCAGACGCACCCTCACAGACTGGGCATGGGCAGGAAGCCCCTCTGCCTCGGCCAGGGTAATGACCTCAGAGGCTACCCCCTTTAAGGCCTTTTTCGAATATGAAATCACACTCACCTTCTTTAAAAAATCATTCACTGTGAGTCCTGAAAAGAAGCGTGCTGTTCCACCCGTTGGTAGTACATGAGAGGGCCCCGCTATATAATCTCCCAGGGCCACAGGGGAAGAGTCCCCCAGGAAGACCGTCCCTGCGTGCCGCACCCTGGAGACCAGCGCCTTCGGTCTCTTGAGTTGAAGTTCTATGTGTTCAGGGGCTATTTGATTAGCAATCCCTATGGCCTCCTCAAGGTCTTGGGCAACAATTATAAGCCCCAAACCCTCTAAAGACTTCCTCGCCAGGTCCCTGCTGGAGAGGGCCGCCAGTTGTTTTTCTACCTCCTGAGAGACCTCCTCCGCCAGTCTTTGAGAATCAGTAATCAATATGGCCGAGCCTGGGTGTTCTGCCTGAGATAATAGGTCTGAGGCTATCAGCTCTGGGTCTGCGTCATCATCGGCCAGGATTACCACCTCGCTGGGGCCTGCCAGCATGTCTATATCCACGTAGCCGTAGACCTCCCTCTTTGCCAGGGTAACGAAAACATTGCCAGGACCTACTATCTTATCTACCTTCGGTATGCTTAGGGTGCCGAAGGCCATGGCCCCTATGGCCTGAACGCCTCCGATTTTATATATCTCGTCCACCCCCGTCTCTCTGGCCGCTACCAATCTCTCAGGCCCTATCTTCCCATCCCTGCCAGGCGGGGTGACCATGATAATCTTTTCTACCCCCGCTACCCTGGCGGGTATGGCACACATAAGCACCGTAGAGGGATAAGAGGCCTTGCCTCCTGGCACGTATATGCCCACCCTTTCTATGGGCCTATAGAGGAGCTTTAGAGAGGTGCCATTTACTGAAAGGTCACTGGGTGCCTTGAGCTTTATGTGCCTCTGAAAGGTAGTGATATTGTCCTTCGCCTTGCGAAGTGCCTCTAGAAAAGGGGGATGAACCTTTCTGTAGGCCTCCTCTACCTCCTCCTCTTTGACCCTCAGGTTTTCCTTGGAGAGGGTTACTCCATCAAAGGCACAGCCATAAAAGAGCAGGGCCTCATCGCCCCTATTTTTTACATCCTCCAGGATGCGTCTAACTGATTCTATAGGAGAGATTTCCTGGCCGAAGACCTTTATAGCCTTCTCCCTGGATTCCTCTGGGATATTGACTTCAAAGGGACTCAGGCGCCTCTTAACGCCCTCCACCAGCCTTGCGGGGTCACACTGTGCGGTGCGCACTATCTTCATAATTAGGGTTTTTCAGACCTCCAATCTATAGAGCGAACCTTATCACCGATAGAGACCGGCCCCACACGGGCCATGCCAGAGACCTGGGAGCGGTTGACGCTCAGCCTAGATTCCCCAGCGGAAGCCCTGTAGCCCAGAGACTCTGCCATCATGGCCCCGCTCAGGGTCTGAACCCCTGCCCCTCCTTCCTCAGCGCCCTTTCTCAAGATCGCTGAGGTACAGAGGCTAAGATTATCCTGGACGTGGACTGCGGAGACATAGCCCTTGACCACCTCCAGAACCCCCAGAGACCTTCCGGTATCGGGGTCCTTCACCTCTTCACCCCCGGATGTATATATAACAAAAAGCATTCCTTCCTTGACACCCTGTCCTCGCCCCACATTTATCACCAAATTAGAGTCGTCCAGTATCTTGGCTATCTTACCTTCTATGGGTGGCAAGACAAATCTCCTAATTCTATAAAAAATCAATACTTAAGAGAATTGATTATATTTCTCATACCACCAGATGTCAAGGGAAATGGGGTCTTTGACTTCGAGGTAGGAGGTAATATAATACTGATGGCAACATTTTAACAGTGAGTAATGTAGGGACAGGTTTTTAAATCGTGCCTTAGGCAGACTCGCCAATTTGTTGGGCGGGCCTGTCCGCAAGCGGACAGACCTAAAGGTCTGTCCCTTCGAAGGCTTGTTCTTCCCTCCCCCTTGATGGGGGAGGGAAGGGTGAGGGTGAATATATAGTTGCGTTTATCTTCACCCTCCCCTAACCCCTCCCATCGAGGGAGGGGGAGAAAGCATGCCCTGAGCCCTAGCGGAGGGGAAGCAATTCCCGTCAGGGGAAAAAAGGCGGTTTTTCAGAGGTCTCAAATTATACTTACGGAAACCTTAAGACCTATACTCAGAAAATCTGTTTTTACAGAAGCATCCCTACGAAAGAACAAAAATGGCCATCATAGCAGGCATAGATGAGGCAGGCTATGGGCCCTTCTTAGGCCCATTGGTCATTACTGCCGTGGTCTTTGAAGTCCATGACAGCCTGGGTGATAAAGACCTCTGGCGTCTCCTGGACGGGGCTGTTGCCAGTAGACCCAGGGGCAGTGGCCCTCGTATCGTGGTGGGTGATAGTAAGAGGCTTTACTCTAGAAAGCGGGGGCTAGGTCGCCTTGAGGAAGGCGTGTTAGCCTTCCAGTGGCTTTTGGGGGATAAGGTATCCTCTTTCCAAGACCTCCTTGGGTCTCTTAATTGTTTCGACCTGGGGAATCTAAAATCCTACCCATGGTATCAACAAAAGGACCTGGACCTACCCATTACTTACCCTAGAGTAGAGATAAATAACCACTCCAGTCTTCTAAAAGAGGTACTCTCCTCCAAAAGGGTGAGGTTCCTGGGGGCTAGAAGTATAGCCCTGTCTCCCAAGGAGTTTAACGAGCAACTGGCCCAGGGGTATAATAAGGCCTTGCTCCTCTTTAAAAACTGTGCTAATCTACTATCTACGTTGTGGGAGGATTATGGGAGGCTTGAGGCCTTCTGCGGTAAACACGGTGGTAGGAATAGGTACAGCACCCTCCTCTCTCATGCCTTTCAGGGCTCCGCAGTAGAGGCCTTCTCTGAAGGTAACCCTCTTTCCTGCTACGAAATCCGTTCAGGAGACAAGAAGATGCGGGTTTCCTTTATAAAGAGTGCAGAGGAAAGCCACTTCCCTGTCGCCCTGGCCTCCATGTACTGCAAATATTTAAGAGAGTTATTCTTAAAACTCTTCAATAAATATTGGCAGGAGAAGCTCCCAGGACTAAGGCCCACAGCAGGTTATCCCATGGATGCAAGGCGGTTTCTGAAGAATATTGACAAGGTGAAGGTCTCACTTAGAATAAGCGATGAGATACTGGTAAGGAACCGATAGGTTTTTGTGGTGGCAGAGCAAGTGCGACTTAGGCATCCGCCTAAGTCTGACCTTGGGCATGACTCTGCCGCTACAACTTAATATAAAAGAAAGGAAAGAAAGATGGCTGTAAATGTGGCGATAGTAGGGGCCACGGGTGCAGTAGGCACTGAGATGCTGAGGATACTGGAGGAGAGGAATTTCCCCGTGAAGAGGCTCACCCTCCTGGCCTCCAGCCGCTCTGCTGGAAAGGGCCTTCCCTTTAAGGGGGAGGAGGTCCTGATAGAAGAACTCAAGAGTTCGTCCTTCGGTGGCATAGAGATAGCCCTTTTCAGTGCAGGGGCCTCAGTCTCTAAGGAGTTTATCCCCCACTGCGTGAGGGCAGGGGCAGTGGCCGTGGATAATACCAGCGCCTTCAGGATGGACCCAGAGGTGCCCCTGGTGGTGCCAGAGGTTAACCCAGAGGAGATATATAAGCACAAGGGCATTATCGCAAATCCTAACTGCTCTACAATCCAGATGGTCCTGGTGCTCAAGCCCCTCCATGATGCAGCCAGGGTAAAGAGGGTAGTGGTCTCCACCTACCAGGCCGTCTCAGGGGCAGGCTGGCAGGCGGTGAAGGAGCTGGAAGAGGAGACCGAGGCCGTTCTACATAACGAGAGATATAAGAGGAAGGTTTTCCCCCACCAGATTGCCTTTAATGCCATCCCTCAGATACCCCAGTCTGACGCCTTCCTCTCTAATGGCTACACCTCTGAGGAGATGAAGATGATTAACGAGACCAAAAAAATCCTGGGGGACCAGTCCATAAGGGTAACAGCTACCACTGTAAGGATACCTGTTATCCGCGGTCACAGCGAGTCAGTAAACATGGAGACAGAAAAGAAGCTCACCGCCCAGGAGGCCAGGGACATCCTTTCCAGGGCCCCTGGGGTAACGGTCATAGATGAACCACATAACCAACTCTACCCCCTGGCTACTGTTGCTTCTGGAAGGGACGAGACCTTTGTGGGAAGGATACGAGAGGACTTCTCTATACCAAACGGGCTAAACCTCTGGATAGTGAGCGACAACCTCAGGAAGGGTGCTGCCCTGAACGCCATCCAGATAGCTGAGAAACTGATAAAGGTACCTGCGTGATGGGATTAAGCCAGAATGTGAAAGTTGTCATTGCGAACCCGCCAAAGGCGGGTGAAGCAATCTCACATTTCCTCACTCGCAGATTGCTTCGCTTCGCTCGCAATGACAGAATAATCGAGACCTTGCGAAAGGGACGCTAAACAGCATACTGAAACAAGCAGGCCTTAAGGAAGAAAAACGATAAGGATGAAGACGTACCCGATTATTATTGAGAAAGCCAACAGTAACTACTCTGCTTATTGTCCTGATTTACCAGGATGTGTGGCCACAGGAGTTACCGTACGCGAAGTCAAAAAGAATATGAAGGAGGCAATAGAACTACATATTCAGGGCCTTAAAGAGGATGGGCTTCCTATACCAAGACCTTCCACAGGGGTTGTTTATTTAGAAGTCGAGACCTCTGCAAAAGTGTCGTTTTATGGAGTCCAGTAGGAGAACCCTCTGTAGGACGGGCATCTTGCCCGTCTAGAGCGGGCGAGACGCCCGCTCTACCCAGTTTTTCAGAGGTCTCAAGTCACCATCTAGTCTTCTTACTCAGTAAGAAAAGATACACAAATGAACATCCATCTTGAATATCGGGTCGAAGTCTTTGAGGAGGATGGGCAATACGTAGCCCTCTGCCCCGAGCTTAACGTATCCAGTTTTGGTGATTCCGTGGAGGAAGCTAAAAGGGCTTTACAAGAGGCGGTTGCGCTTTTCCTTGAGGAGTGCGAGTCTATGGGAACTTTGCACGAAGTACTTTCGGAGGCAGGATTTACACCTGACCCAGACCAGCCATCGCATTGGAGATGTAGGAAACCTGTCTTGACAGAACGGGCTACTTTATAACGGCCTCCAGATGCCTCAAGGCAAGATCGTCCTGTCCATTACAAGAAGCTCATTAAGTTTGAAGGTTTATTTGTAAGTGCTATACCTAAAAATCAAAGATGGAAAATACCAGTGATACGATAGTAGTAAACAGAAATGAAAGAACCCTTCGCAATGGGTTGGTATTACCCAACAAAAATCTAAATATATTCATCGGGCCTAACAACTCAGGGAAAAGTAATATTTTGATGTACATTAATACACATTTCGCAGATTCTTATTACATTTCTCCTCAGCGTCTTCACGTTTCAGACACTATCCCAATAATACAAGATATTATGCAATCTTTTAACCAAAGTAGGGACCAACGAAAAACAAAACAAGCTGGAAACTCAGAAATACCTGGGCCCGACCCCACACAAGAACTCGCTACCTTAGATAAGA
>JAUQZZ010000172.1 GCA_030586765.1 Candidatus Brocadiales bacterium
CTTTATAAAGGGTGGGAAGGCCCCAATCATGCCTATGGTATCATCTTTTTCTATCTCTACTAAGTCCAGGGCATCTCCCAGACCAGCTATCTTGTAGGGGCAGTCTTTATCCTCTAGCAGGATGGCTGAGAGGGCATTGAGGGTGGCCACGCCAATAGCCGCCTTCAGGGGGCTGTCCTCCAGGGAGTAGTTCATCAGGGTATTTACATCTAGTTTAAGGAGTTCCCCAGCCAGGGGCATACGGGCGTGGGCCTTTGGGCAGCAGATGGCCTCTGGGAGCTCGTGCACAGGGGTATAGGCCAGGCCTGCCCTGTACCAATAAGGTTCAGGGCCTGTATGTCCAGAGCTTAGTTTTACCCCCGTATAAAAGACCCCTACACGGATGTCAACATGCCTGAGGTTAAGACGTTCTATTATGCCTTTATTTTTTATTATTTCTATCAGCTCCTTGAGTATTTCCATTAATCGCTACCTTCCCTTAAAGCCATACCTATAATAGCAAAGCAAGCTCTGCCACTACAATTCTTGGGCGGACAGGGAGGGCCATAACTCCCCGACTATTTTTTCTAGGAGCAGGGCTGAAGCCCTGCGCTACGTGCTAAAACCCTTTTTCCTCGTAGGGACGGCCCTGGTGGCCGTCCGCTCTGGGTGCAGAGACCTATAACTACAACAGGCAGGATTGAAATCCTGCGCTAAGGAAGATTTAATTTCCCTTCCCTTGATAGGCCATTCAGTTTCCCCTCCCTCGATGGGAGGGGGAAGGGGGAGGGTGTGGTATTCACCCCCACCCTCCCCTCCCCCATCAAGGGGGAGGGAAGAACAATTCTTAGTTCTTCCCATCAAAGGGGGTATTAGGTAGCTTTTGCATCCGTTTAATACTACTTCTCCTTAAAGCCCGGATACTTTTCCTTCAAAGGGCTGTTATCTCTGTTTACTGTGGTCTGCTTCTTTATGGCCTCCCTGAGGTATTTGGGCAGGTTAAAGATGGCCTGATGGGTTATGCCGTCGTAGTACCGCAGTTCACCCTGTACCCTCTGGGATATTCGTTTATCTACCTCCCCGGGGCCCAGGTCTCTGGGGTCGAGGCCATGGGCGGCCAGGCAGAAGCCCCAGAGCATGGCGTAGGAGGGAACAAAAGCGGCATAGGGGAATACCCTTGGGAAGGCCTCTTTAAGGGTTCTGGTTATGGTGGTGTAGGTATTAAGGGCCACCAGGGAGGTGGTATCGGCCTGAAGGGCTAATATCCCCTGGTCTGTTAGCCTCTTTCTTACCAGGCGGTAGAACTCCTCGGTAAAGAGGAGGTATGAGGGGCCACCCTCCAGGGGGCAGGTGAGGTCTATTATTATTACATCGAAGGGCTCCTTGACCTCTTCAAGGTATCTTCTGCCGTCCTGGTAAAGGAGTTCTGTCCTGGGGTCAGAGAAGGCACCCTGGTGGAAGGGCGCAAGGTATTCCCTTGCACAGTCCACTACAGCCTTGTCCAGGTCTACCATGACCGCTTTTTTAATGCTTTTGTGTCTCAGCACCTCTCTCAGGGCAGAACCCTCACCGCCGCCGATTATGGCCACCCGCACGGGCTCCGGGTGGAGCACCAGGGCAGGGTGCACGAGGGCCTCATGGTATATAAACTCATCCAGCTCTGCGGATTGGAGCTCGTTATCCAGGACCAGGCATCTACCAAAATTGATACTCTCTGCCACCACCATCTCTTGTATGCCAGAGTGGCCTTGATAGAGGGTCCCTTTTATGGCATGTTTGTGGACCTCAAAGGGGTTAAAATAATCGTAGAGCCATTTTGCAGGCAGGTCTTTTTTTGCTAAGAAGTTTGCCATTAGGTTCGCTCCGCTCACTACAAGGGGATTATAAGGTCTGGTGCGGTACTGGGTCCCTTTTAAAGGCACCCCTTTTTAGTTCCATGGTAGAGGAGTGTCTTGCCCTGAGACCCTCGACCAGGCATAGTGCGGCAAGCTGGGGTTCTGTGGAGCTCCCGCAGGTGAAGATGTCAGCGGCGGCGTACCCATGTTCCGGCCAGGTGTGGATTGCCAGGTGAGACTCGGCCAGTAGGGCCACGCCTGTTATCCCTGAGGGGCTGAATTCATGACAGAGGACTTCAATAATGGTGGCCCTGGCCTGGGAGGCCGCCCTTTTTACGACCTCCTTTATCCTCTCTACGTCCCCAAGGACCTCTTTGTCGCAGTCCCACATCTCAAGGATAAGATGGCAACCAAGTGACTCAGTCACCTCGTGACCTCCAATTCTCTGCCGCACGCTAGGTTAGATAAAGAGACCTCTGCAAAAGGCCTAAAATGTCCTCCTGAAGCGCCAAGGGCCGTCAGTATTAATTCCCTCCCCCTTGATGGGGGAGGGTCAGGGTGGGGGTGAATAGGTCTGTCCACCCTCCCCTAACCCCTCCCATCAAGGGAGGGGAGAAAAACACGAGATTCTTCGTCCGCCTTAGGCAGACTCAGAATGACATAGGAATATTGAAGCGACTTTTGTGAAGCTCTCGAAAAGAAGACAAAGGGGAAAGCCTCACTAAAACTAAAATCTAACCATGGTCTCAAAGGCCCGCCTGCGCTGCTCTATGTCAGCCAGGGTTATCTGCTGAAAGCGGTGGATGCTGAAGTCCTCCACGTTGAAGGAGGCAAGGATGGTTCCATAGACCATGGCCTCTCTAAGGTTCTCGGTAGTTACTGCACCCTTCTTGGTTAGGTAACCCATTATCCCCCCGGCAAAGCTGTCTCCAGCACCTGTAGGGTCTTTCACATGCTCTGTAGGATAGCCCGGGATCATGAAGAAGCCATTCTGGCTGGCCAGGAGTGAACCGTGCTCCCCTTTTTTTATTATCACATTGCGGGGCCCAAGCCTCTGGAGGGCCTTTGCGGCCTTTACCAGGTTATGCTCCCCGGTTAGCTGTCGGGCCTCCTCATCGTTTAATATCAGGGCGTCTATCCTCTTCAAGACCTCCAGGAGTTCTGACCTCTTTTCAGTAATCCAGTGATTCATGGTATCAGCGGCAACGAACTCAGGCCTTTTCATCTGCTCCAGCACCTTCATTTGTAAGGAGGGCAGGCCGTTGGCAAGGAACACGAAGCGGCTGTCTCTAAAATTTGCAGGTACGCTGGGTTCATACTGGGCGAAGACGTTGAGCTCCACGGAGAGGGTTACTGCGCTGTGCATGTTGCCCTGATATAGTCCCTTCCAGCGGAAGGTCTTGCCTTCTAACTCTGCCAGCCCGGAGATGTCTATGTCTTTCTTGTGAAGGAGGTGTCTGTACTCTTTGGGGAAGTCCCTTCCCACCACCCCAACTAGCCTCACAGGGGTAAAGAAATTGGCGGCCCAGGAGAAGTATATGGCTGAACCCCCCAGGACTTCCTTCACCTTTCCGTGGGGCGTCTCAACAGAGTCCAGTCCTACAGAACCTACCACCAATAGTGGCATCGTTGCTCCTTTTAATGTAAAATGCGGTTATTAGCCGCATTTTACGTAGTGCCTGTAGCGCAGACATGGTCTTGCCTATTGTGG
>JAUQZZ010000173.1 GCA_030586765.1 Candidatus Brocadiales bacterium
GGTAGAGATAGACCTGGGAGCCGTTGTCCATAACTTCCTAGCCCTGAGGAGGAGGGTGGGAGCGGGGGTTAGAGTTATGGCGGTGGTGAAATCAGATGCCTACGGTCACGGGGCACCACAGGTAAGCCGGGCGCTAGCCAAGGCGGGGGCAGAGGTATTTGGAGTGGCCACTGTAGAGGAAGGGGTAGCCCTCAGGGAGGTGGGAATAGACCAGCCTATCCTTGTCTTAGGATGCATCTTTAAAGAGGAGATAGGGGACATAATAAGATATTCCCTCATACCCAACCTTTGCAGCGAGCCCTTGGCCCTTGAGCTTTCCAGGAGGGCTGGGGATACGATCGTCAAGGTTCATGTGAAGGTGGATACGGGGATGGGAGGGTTAGGGGTGCGCCCTGAAGAAGCGATAAGGTTTGTGGAGGGGGTAGTGAGGTTCAAGAATCTCTTTCTGGAAGGTATCTTTACCCATTTTAGTTCCTCTTGCCAGGAGGATAAGGGTTGCACTTATGAGCAGATTAGGGTCTTTAAAGATATTCTCGCTAGGCTGGGGGCCCTGGGCATAGAGATTCCCTTAAGGCATATGGCCAACAGTGGGGCCATTCTTGATGTGCCCATGTCTTACTTTAACATGGTCCGCCCAGGATTACTCCTTTACGGACTTTATCCCGCAGATAAAGTGCGTCGTTCTGTAGAGGTAAGGCCTGTGATGACACTGAAGAGTAGGCTGGCCTTCTTTAAGAATCTTTGTGTGGGCGAGACAGTGAGTTATGAGAGGACCTTTAGGACCTCGAGACCTACTAGAGTAGGAATATTGCCTATTGGTTATGACAACGGCTATAGCCTCAGTCTTTCCAATAAGGGAGAAGTGGTTATACGGGGGCGACGGCTGCCTGTTATTGGCAGGGTACGGATGAATCATATCCAGGTAGACATAACAGACCTCCCTGAGGCAGAGGTGGGGGATGAAGCCATTATATATGGAGGTCAGTTTTCCAGCGCAGTGTCGGTGGAAGATGTGGCAAGGCTAACAGGGACAATCCCCTATCAGGTAGTCTGCGCCACAGGCAGGACCAATCCCAGGGTTTATCTTAACGGGACTAATTAAAAATGGGTATGAGAAGGATACCTTTCATTAATCTAAAAGCCCAGTATCTCTCTATAAAGGAGGAGGTAAAGGTGGCCTTGGAACGGGTACTAGAGAGCGGGGTCTTTACCCTAGGGGAGGAGGTAGGCCACTTTGAAAAGGAGTTTGCTCAGTACTGCGGTACCAGATACTGCGTGGCCCTAAACTCAGGAACCTCTGCCCTCCACCTGGCCCTTCTGGCCATGGGGATAAAGGAGGGGGACGAGGTTCTCACCACTGCCTACAGTTTTATAGCCCCTGCTGAGGCCGTCTCTTACACAGGGGCAAAGCCCGTCTTTGTGGATATAGACCCATTGAGCTTTAACATAGACGTGTCTAGGATTAGGGGCGCTATTACCAAGAAGACAAAGGCCATCTTGCCTGTTCATCTTTATGGAGAGCCGTCCCGCATGGACCGTCTCTTAGAGGTTGCCAGGGAATACGGCCTGGCGGTGGTAGAGGATGCTTGCCAGGCTCATGGGGCGGAGTGTCTTTTAGTGGGGGAATGGAAGAAGGTAGGAACGCTAGGGGATATAGGCTGTTTTAGCTTCTATCCTACTAAGAACCTGGCCGCCTTTGGTGAGGGAGGGGCTGTGGTGACAGATAATGTAGAATTCTACGAGAAGATAAGGATGCTGAGGAATCATGGACAGAAAGGCAAGGATTACCACCCTTTCCTTGGGTACAATTATCGGATGGCAGCCTTCCAGGGGGCGATACTCAGGGTGAAGCTGAAGAGATTGAATAGCTGGATAGAGGCCCGACGCAGGAAGGCAAGGCTCTACAGCCAGCTCCTGGAGGACACCTCTCTTGTAATCCCGAAGGAGGCGAGGGACTCGAGGGCAGTATATCACCAGTATGTTGTAAGGACTCCCAAGAGGGACGAACTTCGGGGATACCTGGAGGAAAGGGGCATAGAAACGGGCCTTTACTATCCCTTGCCCATACCCCTGCAAGAGGCCTACCGCTCCTTAGGACATAAAAAGGGGGATTTTCCTGCCGCAGAGGCATGCGCCCAGGAGTGTCTCAGCCTTCCCCTCTACCCGGAGCTTGGGGAAGAAGATATCGAGTATATCTGCTACAGTATAAGGGAGTGGGCCAAGTCCTCGGAGGAGGAGGTAGGGGAGTCTTTCTTGCCCAAGAGCAAGATTTAGGTACCCAGTTTCTGACATACGGCAATCCCGCCTCTTGACCTATCCAGCAGCTCGTCTATGCGGCTGAGGACCTTTATCTCTAACCACCCCAGGGCCTTTACTACAGGTCTAATCTTGAGTCTCCTGAAGGGCACCGAAAGGATATCACAGAGGATATGCCGCGTGCCGTAGACCTTTAATAGCTTGAGGCCACTCTCTTCCAGTTCGGCCCTCAAGGCCTTCACAGTAAGTCTACCACCCTCCTTTTTGGCCCTTTTCCTCCAGCCATAGAAGTCGAAGGTAAGAATACCTCCCTTCCGCATCACCCTACCTAATTCCTTGTATAGGGTGCGCCTGTTCTCTGGGTCTAGATGCTTGATGAAGCGGAAGCCAATCACTGCCTGGAAGTATTCCTCTTTAAAGGGTAGCTGGAAGGCGTCTCCTCTGAGGAGAAAGATTCCGCCGCCATCACTTCCTAGACTTTTATTGGCCTCCTGTAGCATAGGCATAGAGAAGTCCAGACCCACATAAGGGTAACCTGTGCCTCTAAGCCTGCGGCAGAGCCTGCCTGTGCCTACGGCCACCTCTAGGATGGGGCCCTTTATATCCTTAAGGGCCTCCAGTAGCGCCCCTATTTCGGTCTCATAATGCAGAGAGAGGTCCGCATCACGGAACTCCCTCTCTTCATCGTAGGCCATGGCTACCTTTTCGTCCTGATAAGCAGTTTTTAGGTGTTTCCTTGTGTCCATGGATAGGGTTTTAGGAAGTCATCTTTGAGAAATATTCTTGCTGTAGGTCTTCAAGGACCTTAAAGTTCTTTTCTAGGATACTGTCCCAACTGTAATGGATAGCCGTCTCTCTCAGGTTATTATATTCCTCTGGATTTTCAAAGACCGTCTTAATAGCCAGGGCCAGGGCCTCGGGGGACCTGGGGGGCACCAGGATGCCTTTCCCCAGGGTTTCCATAAGGTCCACTACGCCGCCTACCCTTGTACCTATGATTGGGCAATTACAAGCGGCGGCTTCCACCAAGACCAGGCCCAGACCTTCCGTCAGGCTGGGCAGGACAAAGACATCAGCGGCGTTATAGTATAGTGGTAGCTTCGCGTTATCTATCTTTCCAAGGAAGTTTACACTGTCCTCTAGGGCCAGCCTCTGGATGAGTTCCTTTAGGCCAGCAAGGGTCTCCCCCCTTCGAGCCTCTCCGATGAGGAGCAGATTTGTAGAGGGGTAATCCCTTAAAACAGAGGGCATAGCCTCTAGGAGATAG
>JAUQZZ010000174.1 GCA_030586765.1 Candidatus Brocadiales bacterium
GCCCCTGGCTTTATTGATACAGAGATGGTGCAAGTGCTGGACAAGAAATACCTGGAGGAGATGGTAAAGTATGTACCCATGGGGCGTGTAGGCAAGGCTGAAGAGGTGGCCAAGGCCGTAATGTTCTTGATATCAGATAATTCCAGCTACATCACCGGCCATATCCTCAATGTGGACGGTGGGCTGGCTATTTAAATCTTACCCAAGGGTTTTCTTATTACCAGGTGTCAATGTTGAATCCTGTTGAATCTAGCCATTTACTTTTCCAAAAGGCATGGTACATTGAGGAGTGTTGAAAAGGAGAAATTAAAGATAATAATGAGTTTCTCTAGATACGAAAGCTTGTACTAAAGATTAAAACTTTTCGGCAACCGAAGGCTCCATCCACCTGAGGTGACGGATACCAAGAGGCCCGAAGGGTCGGTAGCACCTACAGGCATTCGAAATGCCATGGGTGCCTATCCAGCTCTTCGGGCTTTTTCATTTTTAGGAACAAAAATCAACTTTTTGTAAAGGTATCAAGATATGTTAGAAGACATTCTAAAACAGATTAGGGCGTTACTTCAGAATCAACTCCCTGCAAAACTGGACCAGATAGAACTGGAGAGGGCAGATGGTATGGCCCTGGAAGACATCCAGTCCTTCCTTATCCATGAAGACGGGCGCCACAAGTACCCCAGTGTTACCATCCTGGGAGAGATTACAAAGGCCGCCAATGCCCTCTCCCGAAGGAGGGAACTGAGGCACGAGATTTTCATCTGGGTTACCCACAGAGAGGTAGCCCCTGATAGTGAACTACCTCAGATCAGACTATGGCGATACGTGGAGGCAATAGAAAGGATACTGGCCTTTGACCCTACCCTGGGGGGAAAGGTTATGGATTCTGATGTAACCAACCACAGATACCTTCTCAAAGGTAGGGAAGGATTTATAAATGTGGCTGTACTTAGCCTAGAAGCCCTGGAGAGGCCTTCCACAGACAATTACTAAGGGGTTTTTCATTGAGTAAAAGAAATGCAATGAGATACCGAGAACCAAACTTTGAGGAGTTAGGGGCCGTAGAAATTGAGGCTCCCGCTGGCACGCTCTATTGGTTTAAGAAGGATGGTGATCCGGTAGATATAGGTGTTACTATTTGTGCTATTATCACTCATGAGGCATCCACTGATAAACCATGGGTGATTATCCGTTCCCCTGCCAGAGGCTACCTTCGAATCCCAGAGGAATGCAGAGGAGATGGGGTAGAACTCAGGGAAAAGAAGGTTGTAGCTGAAATAGATGTAGTCATAGGCACTATAATCTAAGGAAGAGGCCACCAAAGCCTGAGGTGAAGTTCCACCTGCGGGAAGCGTTTCCTATTTGGTCAAGAATTTAGCTGAGATGCTGGTGTCTAGAACTGTAACCTGGGACTCTCTTAGATTTACATTACTATTTCTAGGGTTTACACGAGTACTCCTGGCTGTAGCAATACTGAGTCCCACCCAAATACGTGTATCTCTTATAAAATTGTAAGAACCATCTATAGAGCCATCGGGTTTGAATTTTAGGACCCAGAGGTCTAAGTTTCCTGCACCGAAGGACTCTGTCTCACCAACCACAACATACCCCCCGTCCCTGGTCTCGTGGATGGACTCGGCCCAGTCACCCAAATCCCCCCCACAGGTCTTATACCACTCCACAGTACCATTAGGCCTTAACTTTAAAATCAAAAGGTCTCTGTCTTTTTTATCACCGGAGGAAGTCGTAAAACCAGCCATTATGTATCCCCCATCGCTGGTCTGCTGGATGGATGTGGCCGCATCTAAACCTTCCCCATAGGTCCTTTGCCACTGGATTGTCCCATCCGCCCTGAGCTTCAAGACCCAGGCGCCACCCTTAGCAAAAGAACCTGTCAAACCAGCCACAACATACCCCCCATCACTGGTCTCGTGGATGGAATTGGCCCAATCATTACTATTCCCCCCGTAGGTCTTTTGCCACTCTATGGTTCCATCTGATCTGAGCTTCAAGACCCAGAAGTCAGAGTCAAAACCCCTGAAGGAATGTGTTCTGCCAGCCACAATGTACCCTCCATCCCTGGTCTGCTGGACACAATTGGCCTCATCACACTCATTTCCCCCATAGGTCTTATACCATTCCACTGTCCCATCTGACCTGAGTTTTAAGACACAAGAGTTAGCAACTCGATCGCCTTCGGAAGAGAAGGAACTTGTCTCACCAGCTACTATATATCCCCCATCGCTGGTCTGCTGGATGGAATGGGCCTCTTCCCAACTATCTCCCCCGTAGGTCTTTTGCCACTCCACAGTCCCATCCGACTTGAGTTTCAATACCCAGATGTCGTCCCTCCCAGTTCCAAAGGAACATGTCAAACCAGCCACGATGTACCCTCCATCCCTGATTTGCTGGATGGAATTGGCCTGATCGTACTTATTTCCCCCGTAGGTCTTCTGCCACTCAACAGTCCCGTCAGGCCTGAGCTTCAAGACCCAAAAGTCACTATTTCCAGCACCGAAAGAATTTGTCGTACCAGCCACAATGTACCCTCCATTCCTTGTCTGCTGGATGCAAGAGGCACGGTCATTACCACTGTCCCCATAGGTAGCGGCCCATCCCTCCGAGGCAAACAAGGCAGGAGTGCTCACGAAGCAAAGGAATACAGTGAACAAGATACAGAATAAAGGGAACAATATGAATATTTGCCTCACTAGGACCAATTCCTTTTCAAGGCAAAACTGCCCTTTACAAGACATTTCCCTTGCCCTCCTGGAGAATTTAAATTATACTAATCAAACTGCTGGATCTCTATAGAATTCAAGTTTTTCAAATGGAACAACAGTTTCCTAATCCATCTTCCCTTAGAGGTCTACTCCTATGCTCTTTCTGGTAAAAGTAGAGATAGAAAAACTGCCGCAGATGCCCACAAGAAGCTTCTTTGAACTCCTCATAAAAGAGTGGGAGTACTATGAGAGGATGAAGAAGAAAGGGAAGGTGCTGGCAGGAGGCAAACTAGCAGGCAGGCGAGGAGCCGCTGCCATCTTTGACGCCGAGTCCTGCGAGGAGATAGAGGAGATAATAGTCAAACTCCCCCTCTTCCCCCTCTTCACCAAGGTAGAGATAACCCCTTTAGTACCTCAGGAGAAGGCCCTCCAGGACGCCCGCAGGATGTTCCAACTGGTAAAAGACCTGGATATAATGGTCTTCCCCACGGGAAAAGAACAAAAGGAGTAGGGTGTGGCTGGACGCACCCTATATCGCTGCAATACACGCCTGGAGTTACCCCATTTATGGGGCCTTGCTGATGTAGCGTTGGAGCTTGCTCCAACGTTTGAACGTGGCAGCAAGCTGCCACGCT
>JAUQZZ010000175.1 GCA_030586765.1 Candidatus Brocadiales bacterium
CACTTGCTATGAACAGTTATACGGTTGTACATTACGATCACCCTCACCCCTCCCTCCCCCATCAAGGGGGAGGGAGTACCGTAGCAGACTCCACCATTGGAGTTTTTCAGAAGTCTCACTTATAATAGTTCGACACTTTTCTTATACAAAAAGCTCTGACCAGATACAATATCTCTTTTCTTGCTCTTTGAATCTGCCCAGGGAATAATGGAGGAGAAATGAGCCCAGGTGGCAGAGCACCTGGGCTATAGCTGAAGGCGATGAACGAACATAGCCGTGGGGCTCTGTCCCCACGGCTTATTGAGAGGTCTGAAGGGTGGTATTTTGTAGTGAGGCCAGTATCTCGTGGCAAAAGTCGGTTAGAGTATCATCCCTGGCGCCCATGACAAGGATGGTGTCCCCTGGCCTTGCCTCCTCCCGGAGGGATTCAAGGAGAAGCTCCCTTTTAGGGACATATACTGCCCTCAGCCCCCTTTTTACTAGGTCCGCAACCAGGTCTACTGAGGAGATATCCCTCTTCACCGTACCACCTGCATAGAAGATTTCTAGCATATAGAGGATGTCATTAGGGGAGAGGGTCTGGGAGAAGGCCTCTATAAGCTCCTCTTTCATAAGGCGAGTGGGTGCAAAACCGTGGGGCTGGAAGACAGCTAGTACCCTGGTAGAGCCTAGTTTTACGGCCTCCAGGGCGGACCTTATCTTCTGGGGATTATGGGCGAAGTCGTCCACTACCTGCACGCCTCCAGTCTCCCCTATCAGGTCTAGCCTCCGTCTTATGCCCTGGAAATCCCTCAAGGCCTCGGCAACCTTGCCCAGAGGTACGGACATGAGCCGACAGGTGGCGGCGGCTGCCAAGGCGTTGGACACATTGTGTTTGCCAGGGAGCTTAAGCTCAAAGTCTATAGATTCGCTTCGCTCACTACAGGCATCCTCTATACGGAAGGAAGAACCCCTTGGATGACAGACCACATCCCTGGCCCAGAGCCCGGGTGGCAGAGCACCTGGCCCTGAACTTGATTCAGGGTAGCCCTGTCCGCCTGAGGCGGATGTTTCCACGGCTGCCTCCTTAGCGAAGCCGTAGGTAAGGGTCTCCTTTGGGGTAGTTTTTATACTTCTCAGCACAGGGCAATTGGCGTTTAGTACCAGCCTTTGAGAATTTTCAGCAAAGGTGGAAAATAGCCTGAGGAGTTCCCCCATGGGCTTATGGTCTAGGGTGATTCCTGTGATGACACCGATTTTTGGCCTATAGTAGGTCAGGCTGCCGTCGCTCTCATCGGCCTCGATGACCATAATATCTGAGCGCCCTATCCTGGCGTTTCCTGTCCCAGGCCCATGGGAATAATTCTTCATTATTCCCCCTAAAAGTGCTGTGGGGTCGAGGCCTGCCCTGTCCAGGACCCAGCTCACCATTCCTGTCACAGTGGTCTTGCCATTAGTTCCGCTTATAGCGATGCCGCGCTGTGGGTTAAATAGTACGGCCAGCAGGGTGGCCCTATTTACTATGGGGAGGCCTTTCTCTTTGGCCTTCTTCAGGTCGGGGTTATCTTCTTCTATGGCAGAGGAGACCACTACGATGTCTACATCGCCGTCTAATCCTGAGCCATCTTGTGGAAGGCAGGTTATGCCCAGGGAGGAGAGTTTTTGGAATCCGCCTAAGGCGGATTGGCTTACGCCCCTGTCCAGATTCCTATCGGAGCCGCTCACCCCGTAGCCCCTGGCTAGGAGGAGTTGGGCCAGAGCGCTCATGCCGCTACCACCCAGGCCCACAAAGTGGTAGCATAAGGCCTTCTTAGATGTGTTCAACTATGCAGTCAGACCCAAGGCCACCCCTACGGGCCAATACTCTAATAAAAATACCCTCCCCTGTCAAGGCATATCTTTAGAATTATCGGGAAGGCCTTCCTTGTCTTCACGTCATTGAGAGGGGCATTAGCCCCGAAGCAATCTCGCGAGATTGCTTCATTTCGTTCGCAACAATGGATTGCTTCGCTACGCTCAGGGCGCCAATGAGATTTTTTCTAGCCCAGACGGCATCCGCCTGAGGTGGACGCTCTGTCCCCACGGCTATGCCTTCCCGGGTTCCGCAGGGCTTAAGCCCTGCGCCACCCAGGATGGGGACAGAAATCTAAAATTTAAGTTGGGAAGGGTTTAAAAAGTGTTTGGGATTCCTTAGGGAGGCTATGCCTCTGGTTCCCTTTCCTCCGCCCTCTCTATCTCAAAGACCAGAAGGGTCTTTGGGTCGGGGCAGGCAAACTCCCCCTTTCCAGGGTTACTGCTCCAGGGGAAGGAACCACCGTATCGTAATATGTCAATGGCTGGGAAGAGGACGTGCAGGGCCATGGGGCAGAGCTTGCCACGCTCCATGTCAAAATCATAGACCTGTCCCACCTTGTGTGCCCTGTGACAGGGTTTTGGGCCTATCTGTTCCTTTATGGTAATCTTTATCTTTGGTTTTCTGGCCATGAGATATTCTTATCCCAGTTTAGCTTGCATCCTAAAACGTATTGCCCTACTAATAAGCCAAAGTATATCACACACGGGCTGATTTATCCATCTCGCCTTTAATGGTTATGATAGGGTAAGCCCTTTCTGTGAATCCCAAACACATATCTTAAGAAGCTACAGTGCAAGGACTTAAAGAATAAGAATCTTTGAGAAATTTAAGGAAAATATTTGACAATCCTCACGGCGGGGATGATAATTTAAATCAAAGAGAAGTTTTCTATCCCTGTGGAGGACTGTGGCCATGGGACATTTGAAAACGATAATAAAACCCATCGGTTTGGGCGTACTCCTTGTGACTTTCTTGTTCGATGCCCCCTACGTTTCTGCCGGCCACAGGAGCATTGACGAGATGTTGGACGAGCAGGGGCGCTATATTCCTCATGGAATGCAGAAACCCCCCAGTCCCCCTCAGCCGCCTACCTATCAGGGGCCGTCGCCTGCGGAATTGGAAAGACAGAGGCAAAAGCAGAAGCAGATTGAATTGCGAAGGAAGAGGGAGGAATTTCAAAGGCAGAAGCAATTGCAAAAGCAGAGGCAGATTAGGGCAAAAAATGAAGCCAACAATAAAGGTAATGACTATTTCGGAAGAGGAAACTGGGACAAGGCCATAAGCTATTATAAAGAAGCACTAAAATACGACCCAAGCGATCAAACCATCAAGCGCCGCATAAAACAAGCCCAAGCGCATAAAGCCAGCGACAAAGGAGATAAATACCATAATAAGGGGGACTGGGGCAATGCCATAAAATATTATAAAGAAGCATTACGATATGACCCGAACAACGCAATCTTCCGACGAAACTTAAAGAAGGCTGAGGCCGAAGCAAAAAAAGAGCGGCAGGAGAAACT
>JAUQZZ010000176.1 GCA_030586765.1 Candidatus Brocadiales bacterium
GGTTCAAGGCCTACCATCCTTAGGAGGATAGAGCCGCTATCATAGGCCTTGATATGAAGCACCCTTTTACCCTCTAGCTCCACCACCTCATACAGGGCCCCTTCTCTGAATTCCCTGCATATCCCTTTGTGGGTCTTCCACCCTATAGGCAGGCCCTTTGCCAGTTCCTCATCGGTAAAGGCGGTAAAGAGGACAGAGTCTTCCGTGGTTACAACCTCAGGTCCAGCGGCACAGGAGACCAGTAGGGTAAGAAATACGATTAAGCCAATTCTCCTCATGGGAAACCCTGGAATTGCCTTTAAATTGTGCGATGCGCACATTCTATTTCAGTGAGTAACCCTTGTCAAATCTTATGTCTAAAGAGGCTGTGCCTAATTTCCTTGACTTATATCCGATACTTTGTTGTAATTTTTATTTAGGTCTATGTTGATTCTCATAAATATCTTAGAGGGTTAAGGAAGATTACAGGACGGGCTGGAAGCCCGCTCTCGGGTCTAGCCTTAATAACTGTCCTGAGGAGTTTGCTGTGGAGTTCATCTACACCGAGACTACCAATTACCCTGCCCTCCTTGTCCCTGAGGCGCCTGCTGCTGAGAAGGTGGTGGGCATCACCACCACCGTGCCCATAGAGATAATCTTTGCGGCAGGGCTCGTGCCCGTTGACCTCAACAATATATTTATAACCGACGACGACCCCTCCTGGCTGGTGGAGAAGGCCGAATCTACAGGACTCCCCAGAAACAACTGCGCCTGGATAAAGGGGATATTCTCTGCCACAAAGAAGCTGGGGATAAAGAAGGTGATTGGGGTGATTGAGGGGGACTGCAGTAACACCTATGCCCTTATGGAGGTCCTGGGGTCTGAGGGTATAGAGGTGATACCCTTTAAATACCCCTATGGAAGGGATAGGAGGCTACTCCTTTTACAGCTAGAGGCCCTGGCCCAGGCCCTGGGGACCACTATGGATAGGGCTGAAGGGGTGAAGAAGGAGCTTAACCGCATTAGAGGTCTTGTTCATGAGATAGACCGCCTTACGCACGAAGAGGGGAAGGTCACAGGGGAGGAGAACCATATATGGAATGTCTCCTGTAGTGATATGATGGGTAACCCTGTCCTCTTTGAGCAGAAGGCCAGGGCCTTTCTGGAAGAGGCCAGAGAGAGGCCGCCTATCCCTCATAAGGTCAGGCTTGGTTTTATTGGTGTCCCCCCGATATGCGGCGGTATTTACAGTTTACTAGAGGAGCTGGGCGTCCATGTGGCCTTTAATGAGATACAGCGCCAGTTCAGTATGCCCTACCCCACTAATGATTTAGTAGAGCAGTATCTTCTTTACACCTACCCTTATGATATAGAGGGCAGGATGAGGGATATAAAAGAAGAGGTAAAGAGGCGGCATATCCACGGCCTAATTCATTACATCCAGAGCTTCTGTTTTAGGAATATATATGATACCCTCTTTCGCAAGGGGCTTGGCCTGCCAATGCTCACTTTAGAATGCGACCGCCCTGGTGGGGTGGATGGTCAGATGCGCACGCGCATAGAGGCCTTCGTGGAGATGCTGAGGAAGAACATTGTATAAGAATCAGATGATAGTAATTGTTAGTCTAAATGCTTTAAGGGGAAAAGTGTCATGCTAAGGAAATACCTTGCGGCAGCTATGGAAAAAGCTAAATACGAAATCCTACTTGATGATAAGTCTTTCTACGGGGGGATTCCAGGTTTTGAAGGGGTTTATGCTAATGCCGAGAGTCTTGAGAAATGTAGAGAGGAATTGGAGGAAGTCTTAGAAGAGTGGGTTTTCTTCAGGATATCTCGGAATTTACCCTTGCCAGTGGCGACTTTCTAAGGCCAAAAAGGGGGCGGAACTGAAAACCTCACCTATTTTCACTCATAAATAACAGAATGAGGTATATACATGAGAAAGACCTTAATCACCAGCTTGGCCCTTTTTGTTTTGTCGTTGCATATTGCTAACCTGTCGTCGGCTCAGGAGGAAGGAGCCATCGGCAAATTGCTATCGCAGCCGACTATCAGTAATTTGATATTGAAACTAAATAATGAGATAAGGAGGTCTCAAGAGTTCGAGGAACAGATGGGTCTTACGCCTGCATTACAGGTAGAGGGTCTAGACCTGGAGGTGTACTTTGTAGTAGAAAAGGGCAAACCAGAAGAAGGTGGCCTAGACCTGAGGGTTGTCCAGGTTGGTAAGGAGGCAGGCTATCCTAAAGAGGCCTTGCACAAGGTTACCCTTCACATGAAAAGGCGGCTCCTGCTTGGACAGTAGACGAATTCTCCAGGGCCAATAATTTTAACATAAAGAGTCAATGGACCCTAAGGTCTTTCGCATCATAATGATATCTTTTATAGTTATAGTGGTCATGGCGGCTATCATAAACTCAGCCATCCTTATCAAGAGATTCCACCTCTTCGGCTTCTGAGGGAGCAAGATGCAAAAGGCCTTTTTCCTTACCCTTTGGGTGGGTTTTGGTGGTTTCCTGGGGAGCATAATGCGATACTGGGCTGACTTCGGGATGTACAGCCTCCTGGGGGAGAGGTTTCCTTACGGGACCCTGCTAGTGAATATAGTAGGGTGTTATGTCATTGGATTTTTGGGCACCCTTAGCGCTGAGAGGGCCCTCCTTAACCCCAGCCTCAGGCAGTTTATCCTTATTGGCATTATCGGTGCCTTCACCACCTTTTCCACCTTTACCTACGAGACCCTGGAACTCTTTAAGGAGAGGAGTTTGTTCTTGGGCTCTTTGAACATCGGATGCCACTACTTCTTTTGCCTGCTCTTTGTTTGGTTAGGCAGTATTACCTCTAGGCTATTATGATTTTGGATAGGCGGGGGCACATACAATTATGAAAAAAGTGGAAGAGGGAAGGTTATTAAGGGTCTTTGTCGGGGAGAACCACCGCTTTAAAGACATGCCCCTCTTTGAGGCCATTATCCACAAAGCAAAAGATGCGGGCCTGGGAGGTACCACCATCTTAAAGGGTATAGAGGGTTTTGGTAGTCACGGAAAGATACATACCATCAGGGTCCTGAGGGTAGCAGAGGATATGCCCATTGTCATAGAGATTGTGGACACGCCAGAGAAGATAGACTCCTTCCTGCCCCTCTTAGATGAGATGATGCAGGAGGGGATAGTAACCATTGAGGATGTGAAGGTTATCAAATACAGCCAATAGTTTGTATCACGGCCTTTATTCCCCAAATCTCTTAATGGCCCATTCTAAAGACCCCATAGAAGGGCGTTTTAACCACAAGGTCTATAGGCTTATCTCCCAGAGGCTCACTCAAGGTGGCACGCCTACCATATCAGAGC
>JAUQZZ010000177.1 GCA_030586765.1 Candidatus Brocadiales bacterium
GGAGTGGTCAGATAGTGGACTGCTCCGTAGGTACCACCCTTATCAAGGGTCACTACAAGAAACCCGCTCAGGAGGGAGAGGGTCTTCAAGAGGCTACCTTTGTTACAGTGACTGTCCAGGACCCCAAGCTGGTGGAAGAGCTGGAGCAACTCCACATCAGCTTTAAGGGGGAGGCAGAGAACAACTTTCTGAAGAATTTCCTCATGTGGTGGCTCTTTCCCCTGGCCATGATGGCCGTTGGCTGGTTCTTCCTTTTCAGGAGGATAGGAGGGGTGGGCGCGCCTTTCATGTCCTTTGGCAAGGCAAAGACAAAACTTTATGCAGAAAGTGACTCAGAGAAGGTAACCTTTGCCGATGTGGCTGGTTGTGAGGAGGCCAAAGATGAGCTAAAGGAGATAATTGACTTCCTCAGTTATCCAGAGCGGTTTCAGAAGCTTGGAGGGAAGATACCCAAAGGGGTACTACTGATAGGTCCTCCTGGTACAGGCAAGACCTTGTTGGCCAAGGCTGTGGCAGGTGAGGCAGGTGTACCTTTCTTCTCTATAAGTGGTTCTGATTTTGTGGAGATGTTTGTGGGTATGGGTGCCGCAAGGGTGCGGGATATGTTTGAGCAGGCAAAGGAGAAGGCGCCTTGTATAGTCTTCATTGACGAGATTGATAGTGTGGGCAGGCAGAGGGGCACAGGTCTAGGCGGAGGTCACGATGAGAGGGAGCAGACCCTCAACCAACTCCTGGCAGAGATGGACGGCTTCTCCTCCCAGAAGGGGGTAATCATCATGGCGGCTACAAACCGTCCAGACGTCCTTGACATAGCCCTGCTTAGGCCTGGAAGGTTTGACCGTCAGATAACTGTAGACAGGCCTGACCTGCTGGGCAGAGAGGCCATCTTAAGGGTTCATAGCAAGAATGTAAAACTGGCCCCAGATGTTGACCTTATGACCGTTGCCAAGCGCACCCCTGGCTTCTCTGGGGCAGACCTGGCTAATGTGGTGAATGAGGCGGCACTACTGGCCGCCAGGCGCAATAAGGACTACGTTGGTAACGGAGAGCTGGAGGAGGCTATTGATAGGGTCATAGCTGGGCCCGAGAGAAAGAGCCGAGTGATGAGCGAGGAGGAGAAAAAAACTGTGGCCTATCATGAGTCAGGCCATACGCTGGTGGCTGCCCTCCTTCCTAATGCCGACCCTGTTCACAAGGTGTCTATAATTCCCAGGGGTACGGCGGCCCTGGGCTATACCCTGCAACTTCCTACAGAGGATAGATATTTGACCTCTGAATCTGAGATATTGGATGCCCTTTGCGTCTTTCTGGGCGGCAGGGCGGCGGAGTCTCTGATATTTGGCGAGATATCTACAGGTGCCCACAATGACCTGGAGAAGGTAACCCGTCTTGCAAGGGACTACGTCTGCAGGTTCGGTATGAGTCCTAAGCTGGGGCCTCAGACCTTTGGCAGACAGTCGGGCAATATCTTCCTGGGCCACGACCTGGTGCAGGAAAAGGAGTACAGCGAGAGGACGGCTATACTTATAGATGAGGAGGTCTCACGAATTGTAAAAGAGAGTTATGACAAGGCTTACAGGCTTCTTTCCGAGAATAAGGATAGACTGGAGCTCCTGGCCGATAAACTAGAGGAGGAAGAACTCTTGGACGGTGAAGAGGTGATGGAACTACTGGGCATTAAGAAGGAGAAGAGTGCCAAGACTAAAGTGGCCCATGGAGCGACATCGCTGTCGGAAAAGCCTGAAAAGGATAAATAGGGACCGCTTATTTCCCCAGATTTTTAGACCGTTGATGATGTAACGGCCTTCGGACAAGCTTAGTCGAAGGCCGTTAATTTTTAAATGTAGGGATAAGCGGAAGGCAAGTACAAACTCGCCCTTTTTTAATCAACAAACAAATATTAGACCTCTGCAAAAATAGAAGATGTACCGCCTACCCATCCTGGGCAGAGCAAAACGTCTTTTTAGAAGTTTCATGATGTAAAAAGAAATTTTGTGTAGAGTGGGCGCCTCGCCCGCCTGCTTTCAATTCTTAGGAGAAGACTCAGTGAAGTTTGACACTGCATTACGAGAGTACATACGACAGAAGATTTTAGAGATTGGGCCCTGTGACATAATCGTGGGTATTCCCACTTATAATAATGAGGAGACCGTTACTCAGGTCATGAAGACCGTCTACGAGGGGCTGTGGCGGCACTACCCCGATAAAAAGGCAGTGGTCTTTATTTCGGATGGGGGTTCTCTGGATTATACCAGGGAGCTTGCCCAGAAGACCAAATCTGACAAAGGTATCCCTAAAATTGTGGCTATCTATCGGGGGCTTCCTGGAAAGGGCACCTCCCTGCGGGCGGTCTTTGAGGCAGCGGTCCGATTGAATGTGCAGGCCTGTGTGGTATTTGATGCGGACCTTCGCAGTATCACCCCTGAGTGGGTAAAGGCCCTAATAGACCCCATTTTAAGAGAAGGCTATGATTTTGTCAGCCCCTTTTATGTCCGACATAAATACGACGCCACCATAACTAACAATATCGCTTATTCTCTCACCCGTGCCTTATATGGAAAAAGGGTTAGGCAACCTATTGGTGGTGATTTTGGGTTCTCTAGAAGACTCATTGAGTTTTTTAACAAAGAATATGTCTGGGAGACGGATGTAGCAAAGTTTGGGGTAGATATATGGATGACTACCCTGGCCTTAAATGAGGGCTTTAAGGTCTGCGAGGCCTACCTTGGGACCAAAGTCCACGACCCTAAGGACCCTTCTGCATCCCTGGGGCCTATGTTCCGTCAGGTGGTGGGCACCCTCTTCGGGATGATGTCCAAATATGAGCACATATGGAGGCGTGTAAGGGGGAGTGTGCCTGTTCCACTCCTTGGGACGCCCTTCGCCGCAGAACCACCCCCTATAGAAGTGGACCTCTTGAGGCTCATCAATAATTTCCAGGTGGGATTAAACCACTTTGGTAGCCTCTGGAGAGAGATTGTCCATCCAGATACCTTCTCTGCCTTAACAAAGATGTCTGAACAGACCCAGGACGGTTTCTATATGCCCGCAGAGGTCTGGGTACACACTATTTATGACTTTGCCTATACCTATAGCAGATGGGCGAAGGACCGTTACAAACTGGTGGAGCTAATGACACCCCTTTATTACGGCCGTGTGGCCTCCTTTATCCTGGAAACTAAAGATATGACCACCCAGGAGGCGGATGAAAAGGTTGTGGAAAGACAGGCAGAGCTTTTCGAAAATGAAAAGAGATATCTCCTGGAAAGGATGGGCCTATGGGAGGCGGTAGAACTTAGTTAACACC
>JAUQZZ010000178.1 GCA_030586765.1 Candidatus Brocadiales bacterium
CCGCAGGCTTTAGCCTGCGTTATACGCACCCATAAAGGGTGCGGCTACATTTACATCTTCAATTTTGTTACTTTTGCAGAGGTCATGAAAAATCTTTGACTTGTGCATGCATTGCTGGTAGCATTGTGCCCTAATGAGGGGTACTACAGATATGATGTCTAGATGGGCCTGGCCTTAATAGACTGGATTATCATCGGTCTCTACCTTGCCCTTTCCTTAGGGGTCGGGCTCTATTTTACCAGGCAGGCGGGCAAGGATATAAGGGAGTATTTCCTCTCTGGGCGTAAGCTCCCCTGGTGGCTCCTGGGCACCTCTATGGTGGCCACCACCTTTGGTGCAGATACACCCCTGGCGGTAACGGAGTACGTAAGAAACGAAGGTATCTGGAGGAACTGGTTCTGGTGGAATGCCGCCCTTGGGGGCCTCTTAAGCGTCTTTCTATTTTCCAGGCTCTGGCGCAGGGCGGAGGTACTTACAGACAACGAGCTTATAGAGCTGAGGTATTCTGGCCGTCCTGCGGCCATACTAAGGGCCTTTAAGGCGGGCTATTTTGCCACCCTCTACAACTTTGTTGTCATGGGCTGGGTCATCCAGGCCATGGCCACGGTCTTGCAAGTAGTTTTGGGCATCCCTAGGGAGATGCAGTGGCTATCCATAGCCTTGTGCGTAGTCATTTCCCTGGTTTACACGGTGCTTTCAGGGCTTTGGGGGGTAGTGGCCACAGACCTATTCCAGTTTGGCCTGGCCATGGCAGGCTCCATAATCCTGGCCATCTTTTCCTTAAAGGAGATAGGGGGTATAGGGGAACTGAAAATAAGACTTGCTGAGGTTTCTACTGTGAATGATTCAACCCTGTACTTCTTGCCGCCCCTGGATGTAGGGTCTTCCCATTTCTGGACCTCCCCCTTTTTCACCTTTATCATCTTTATTACCGTGATGTGGTGGGCCACTCACCATGCCGATGGAGGGGGTTATATCATCCAGAGGATGCTGGCCGCTAAGAGTGAGGGGCATTCCCTGGTAGGCACCCTTTGGTTTAGTGTGGCGCACTACGCCCTGAGGCCCTGGCCCTGGATAATCGTTGCCTTGGTGTCCCTGGTAACCTTTCCTCATCACCCGGCTAAGGAGGCATACCCTGCTACTATAAATTTTTTACCCCCTGGGCTGAGGGGACTCCTTGTGGTTTCCTTTCTCGCAGCCTTCATGTCTACTATAGTTACCCATGTCAACTGGGGCTCTAGCTATTTTATTAACGATATCTACAAGAGGTTTATTGTCAAAGAGGCCTCAGAGAGGCACTATATCCTGGTCTCCAGGATAAGCGGCGCAGTGCTCATGGTCATTGCAGGAGGGGTGGCAACACAGATGGATTCTATAACCAAGGCCTGGGAATTCCTCGCCCCTATGGCAGCAGGGATAGGCCTGGTACTTATCCTTAGATGGTTCTGGTGGAGGATAAATGCCTGGTCTGAAATATCGGCCCTTATTGCCTCGGTGGTGATAAACATCCTTCTGGAGTTGATGGGGGTGGGGATTCAATACAGGTTTGCCCTTATAGTGCCTTCATCCATTATCATATGGGTAACAGTAACCTTCCTTACAAGGCCAGTGCCAAAGGAAAAATTGATGGAGTTTTATCAGAAGGTGAGACCAGGGGGTTTCTGGAGGCCTATACAAAAGGAGCTGCCCCACATAAAGAAGGGTATAATAGGCTGGGGCCTGGCAGTAGACTGGTTTTCAGGGGTTGCCCTTATATACGGCACCACCTTTGGCATAGGAGAGATGGTCTTCCAGGAGTATGCTCAGGGGCTCATCCTCCTGGGCATGGCTGCCTTAGGGGCAGCAGTAATCTCTTATAGATTGACAAGGAAGGAGGCCTTCCAGTGAAACCTCCTTTTATTAGGAAGGCAAAAAAGGTTATTAGTGGCGCAGGGCACTTTCAGAGGAAGGATAATATAAGATTAGGTGCCAGCTACTTCGGTTCCAGACATCTGAAGCACTTGAAGAAAGATATGCAGGAGATGGTGGAGTCTGGGTGTAACTTTGTGGTCCACACGATGAGCGAAGAAGACATGACCTACTATGCCGATACCATGACAGAAGTGGTAAGGGTGAGCAAGGAAGTGGGTCTTGAGGTCTTCCTGGACCCATGGGGTGTGGGCAGGGCCTTTGGTGGGGAGGCCTTTTCTAATTTTATCAGCCAGAACCCCCAGTGTCGCCAGCGTCTTAGCCTGGCTGAGGGGGAGCTTTTTGCAGATAAGGCCTGCCTTAACTCTACGAGCTTTCGGAGATTAATGGAAGGTTGGATAGAACTGGCGGCATCCACCGGGGCCTCTGGGGTCTTCTGGGATGAGCCCCATCTCTACTACGGTGAACTTATCCCTCTTTTTGGTAAGAAACAGGAGGTATGGGCCTGTGCCTGTCATACCTGCCAGTGGTTATTCAAAGAGAGGTTTGGCCATGATATGCCCAGGGATTTTACAGAAGAGGTCATACAGTTCAGGCAGGCCACTATATTGAGGTTTATCCAGTCCCTTTCCCAGGAGGCCACTAAAAAGGGGCTCAAGAATGCCCTCTGCCTCTTCCCCCTTCATGACCCCAGATATGGGGTGTATCGGTGGGAAGAGGCCGTGAAAGACAAGAATCTTGACATCTTTGGAACGGACCCCTACTGGCTCTGCTTTAATAGAGCGGTGGAGGATTTTGTAAGGGAGGTGTCCAGGGAGGTGGTGGCGCTATGTAATAAGTACGGCAAGGAGCCCCAGATATGGATCCAGGGTTTCAGGATACCCACGGGCAGGGAAGAGGAGGTGGGTCAGGCCATCCGCACAGCCTATGGGGAAGGGGTAAGAAACCTAGCGGTGTGGTCTTTCCAGGGTGCCTACTATATGAGTCATCTCAGGTGCGACCGTCCCGAGGTGGTCTGGAAAAGGGTTACGGAGGGCTATAAGGAATTGAGGGCCAGGTGTCATGAATGCCAACCTTAGAGACCTGGGGGAAAAGGTACTGGAAGGGCAGAATATTACTAGAGAGGAGGCCCTTCTTATCCTTGGGGTAGAAGGTCAGGCCCTCTACGACCTATTTTACTGGGCAAACAAGATTAGGCATAAGTATCTGGGGCCTGATATTACATGCTGTGCCATTGTGAGTGCGAAGCAGGGCAGGTGCTCAGAGGATTGTAGGTTTTGTGCCCAGTCAGCATGGTTCAACACCCCCGTTGAGGAGTTTTCCTTAATAGGCCAGGAGCGACTCTCCTCTGTGGTGAGGGATGCCCAGAGAAGGGGTGCAAACTCCCTGGG
>JAUQZZ010000179.1 GCA_030586765.1 Candidatus Brocadiales bacterium
TCTTGCGTGCCATTTCTTCTCCTTACTATCTTTAATATCCTTCTTTTAGATATCCCAGTTTTATTCCCTCGGCAAGCCTCGGTACAGGCTTCTTTTAGGTAGGAAAATAATACTGGTATCTCAGGTTACAGTCAAATAAAAAAAACCTTGCGAGGCCGGCGGAACAAGGGTGAATTTTCTTGATTCTTTATCGCCGCTTATGATAGCTTCTTGCCAGTAGAGTATAATCTTCTTATGTTTAATTAAAGGGGAGGAATACCATGCCAGGCATACGCTTTAAGGAGACCATGGATGGCTTCCTGGGGGAGAATATCGGAGATTTTCATGATGGGGAAGATTACGGGATAAGGCATGACAATCCTATAAAATTTGATGTGGAGATAGAGATTGATTCCGTGGACAAGTTTGTCCAGGTGTCTGACCACGAGGCCAGATTAAGAGGAAAGTTCTATTGCAAGTCTCTAGGGAGCGATAAAGCGATGACCATTAAAAAGGGGAGATTCAACCTCTTTGACATAGACCCCGAGACCGGGCATAGGAATATGCACTACGTCTTTAACTTTGATACCCCTGATGGGAGACAGTATTACTTCTATGGATTTAAAGACATGTACAAGGATGAGTTGTTTGACCTGGTAGGAGACATTACTACGCTCTTTGTGAAGATATACGAAGGGAAAGACGGTACCGGGAAGCTCTACGGTAGTGGCGTCATGTACTTCAGGATAAAAGACCCGGCGTCTATCATAAAGATGTTAAAGTCCAGTAAAGTAATAGGAGCGAGTAACCTGGTGGAAGAGTATGCCACCCTGGCCAGGTTTGCAGGTTTCTTTATGGCAGAGACCTTGAAGATTTATATCCCGGGGCCAAGGTTTGTGTATTTCACCAGGTACAATAACCTTGTCCTTTCAGGAAACCTCAAGAAAGAAGGGGAAGATGCAACCAAAGAGTTCTTCTTCTTTTCGGGTAAGCACGACAAGGGTTTTCCCTGGGGAGATGAGGAGACAATGAGCGACCTCGCCCTGCTCATCTCCGACGGACAAGGAGGACACCTCCGCTTTGGTATCACCAGGCGGTCCCTGAAGGTCTTAGACGTAGATTTGGAGGCCAACAGCTATACCTACAAGGGGGAACTATACCGAATTACTAAGGGCCACTCAGTATCTTTTTCTGAGATAAGAGACTATAAGACAGGAAGCGATATAGAAAAGGTTAATGCCCAGATTAAAATCACGCTGGATTTGCATGAATATGACAAGGTGGACATGACCTTCAAGCCCATTGAAGACCTGGCAGGGGCCATTCCCGACAGGTTTGAGGAAGAGGTAGGCAAATACCTCACCACCTTCCCCCTGCTGGGATATTTCACTACGCCCTATAGGGCTAAAGTGAAAAAGGGAACCATCAAGATTACAGATTCCAGCGGGGAGTCCGTTTATTCTATTGAGCCAAAAAGTACCTTTGGGGAGGCCGAGCACGGAGAGATAAACAACCTCAGGGAGCCTACCATGCACTATAATTATCTCTGCGGCATAGACCCAACAGGACAGACCCTCTACCTGAAAATTGGCTCAGGCACACTAAGAAACGAAAGGGAATGGTACTTTAAGGACCTTGTTGACAAGACCCTTGGCAAGGTGTTCCAGAGGAATATAAAGAAAAATCTCCTTCTAAAGGAAACTATTAGAGAAAACCCCTCAGAGCCTACCGTTGTAAGAGACGACGTCCTGACCCTGGTGAATGACCACTACCCCACGGCCGTACTCCTCAGGAGGATTGTAAAGGTAGAGAATAATGGCAATGCCTTTTATGGACTGGAAGAGTACATAGACGCAATCAACACCGCACCTATAAACTCTGACAGAGAGACTACGGTGGCGGTATTCACCTATAAGGATGCAGACAAATGGGATGGCAGTGCCCCAAGCGAGGAAAAAGTCCTGAGCGTCTACAATAGTAAGGAAAAGTTTGACGTCCTGGATAAGGTTATAGCGGAGTCAGACTTTTTCAATGTGCTAGAGCAAGCCCTGGCTAAGTCGGGCAAAAAGAGGGAGGACTTCTCCATCATCATCAAACCCAACTTCATGTTCTTCTACTCCCTGAAGGACAAGTCCACCTACACAGACCCTACTCTGGTTGAGCACCTGACGGAAAGGATATATGAAAAAGGCTTCCGTAACATCAAGATTGCGGAGGCCAGGAGTACCCTCAGCGTGTTTTTTGACAAAAGGGACGTCAAATCTGTGGCCCTTCATATTGGCTACAAGGAGGGGGGTAAATATAAGATTGTGGACCTTTCGGATAATCTTGAGGAGTGGGATTACGGTGGGAAGCTAGGTAAGCACCATGTAAACAAGGACTGGAAGTCTGCCGACTTCCGCATCTCCTTCGCCAAGAATAAGAGCCACTCCTACGCCTACTACACCCTGACCATCAAGAATAGCTACGGCGCCCTCCCCATGGAGTATAAGTTTAAGGTCTATCACTGTGAAATGGGTGACATCTACGAGCCTACCATTGATTACATAAAGCACTTTCCCATACATTTCGGTTTCATAGACGGTGTGGTCAGCGCCGATGGCCCATTCGGTATCTTTGCAGACCCTTATCCCCAGCTCACCATGACCATTATTGGGGGAGAGGACATAGTAGCAGTGGACTGGGTAGGCTCGGCCAAGATGGGCCTCAATCCAATGCTTTCCGGATACATGCAGGAGGCCGTAAAGGCCTTCGGGAAGCCACGGATAAGGGTAAAGGGAGACGGCCGACTGTACAAGTTCTGGGCCAATACACCAAGGATAGCCAGCTTCGGCTCCCACATGCTGGACAGGCACTATACCTTTGGCTACCCCGTTTACTACCTATTGAGCGATATGGACCCCGCCTTCCCCGCTAAGTCCTCGGAGTCAGCCCTCTTGACTGAACTCCGCCTCCCATTCGCCGAGGCCAGGGAAATCTTCTACAAGTCGCCCCACCACCCACCCTCCTGGCTCCACGAGGCCATAAACAAGGTCATCTTCAGGTTGTGGCAGTAGGGACCGACTAGTGTATAAGTGGAGCTTATCTCTAGTTCCAGGGATACAAGGGCCTTCTATGAAGCTATAAACTTCTAAATTGACTTTCCCCATATATCAGGTGTATCATACCCTAAGTGAAGGCCAGGCTTATATGGCACGATAAGGTTCACGACAGAGAGGGTAATATCAGGGGGATTAAGATATGGAGGGTCAAACCAACCCCTGACAGACCGCACGGGTATAAATACTCTCTTGTGTATGTCGTTGGTG
>JAUQZZ010000180.1 GCA_030586765.1 Candidatus Brocadiales bacterium
TCCTGGTAATGATCAAGTACCTCGTGGTTCTTGGAGAGGAGTTCTATAAGTTTTAATTGGAGGTCGTCAAAGTCCAGGGCGTTGTTGGCCATGAGGAGTTCCTGGTACCTGGCGTAGACCTTGTTAGCTACTTGATGGTAGTAATCCGAACGTTCCTTTAGCATACCACCAGGGCTGAGGAGGCGGTTCTTGGCGTTGCTGATGGTGGCGGCCAGGGTGGCGGGCTTCCAGTGGGTGGGGTCCAACTCCAGTTCCTTCATGGCAGTCTTGATAGTGCCTATGGTATCGGACGTATCATATATACTGAAGGAACGGGTATAACCCAGGCGTTCAATGTTGCCCTCAGACCTCAGTACACGGGCGCACATGGAGTGGAAGGTGGATACCCACAGCCCGGGGTAATTGTAATAGGCCAGTACCCTCTCCTTCATCTCGTCGGCGGCCTTGTTGGTGAAGGTGAGGGCGAGGATGTTGTAGGGGTTTACCCCCCTCTCTATGAGGTAGCATATCCTTCGGGTAATGACCCTGGTCTTGCCACTGCCTGCCCCGGCCAATACCAGCAACGGCCCCTCCAGGTGGGTTATGGCCTCAAATTGGGGCTCTGTTACGTCTGCAAGGAGTTTGCTAGCGGCCTTCATAAAAGAATAAGGTTCAAAAGCTCAAAGGTTCAAAAGTTCAAGGAATCAAAAGCTCAAGGGCTTAAAGGTTCAAGGGTTCAAAAGCATAAGGGTTCAAGGGTTGGGGTTTTCTCGCGGTTTTATTCCTTGTTCTTTCATTAACCTGTTAAGGATTTCCCTGGACTCTTCCATCCAACTCTTTCTCGGTGGTGTCTTGAACTTCGTACCCTTGAGTTCTGAACCTTTCAGATACTCAATCAAGTTACCCAGCATCCCACCTACCTGCCTTGCTAACCCCCTTATGGAGTCAAAATCTTCTGCATTTACGTACCCCTGGTCTCTTGCCACGTACATCTGTTCTGTGCCCTCACCTCTCCGCATGACCCCTTTGCTACGTATAAGAACTGGATAAATTCCACATTTGACCCTCTTTCAAAGCCTTCGGCGATGTTTGACAGAACGGAGACCGACGCCCTGCGGAGTTGGTCTACTAAAGAAAAATCCCTAGCAAACTCCTTCCCCTTTGTAAGCTCATAAACTCTTTTCACCAACTCCCTCGCCTTCTGCCATACCACCAAGTCTTCAAAGCCCTCAGCCTTTTCCATACTCCCTCTCCTTTGAATTCTTGAACTTTTAAACCCTTAAACTTTCGAACGTTTAAACCCTTGAACTCTTAAACCCTTGAACCTTTGAACCCTTTTTGGGACTTTACTCCTATTTTGGCTTATTTTTCTCCCACCACTCTTGCCATTTTTTCGGGTCGTCTCCAAAGTCTTTGCCTGTTATTTTTCTCAGCACTTCTATAGCATCTCTGCCCAAATACCTCTTCTCATCTTCAAAACTTGCAATTAATGGCTCTATCGCCCGGCTGTCCTTTAGCTTCCCCAGTGCCTTTGCTGCCTCTTTTCGGGCAAACCAGTCCTCATCTGAAAGTGCAGAGATCAACAGATCCGCAGCGCGATTATCTCCTATCTCTCCCAATATTTGTGCCGCAGTTCCTCTTACGTTAGCATCCTTATTGCTCTTAAGCAATTCAATCAGCAAGCCTGAAACGCGACTAGATTTTATCTTTCCCAGTGCTTCTATAACCATGTTCCGTACGCCTAAGTCTTCATCATTTAGGAGTGTAATAAAAAAAGGTTTTATAACACGTTCATCTTCTATCCCGAGCAGTGCACTTACTGCTGACTTGCGGACCAAGGCATCCCTATCCCCTAAAGCAGCGACTAAAGGCTCTATCTTTCGGTCGTCTTTTATTTTCCCTAATTCCATTACTACAGATTTGCGGATAGCAGCATCCCCTTCTAGCTCTGCGATCAGAAACTCTAAAATATCACTTTTCTTGACCTTCTTAGTGAACTTATTGGGTTTGTCTTGAACCTCCCTGACAATCTCTAATATTTTTTCCTTAAAGTTAGATTTTTCAAAAGCTTCTACGAAGGGAGGTGAAAATGTCGACCAGAAGTTGATTCTAAAAGGAGGGTCTACGATACCCCGGAAGGATTTCTTGCACACAATCGTATTTGGAATTTTTAGCAGAATTTTACCTGTTATTGAAGCTCCAGAAGGAACTGGCCCCCGACGCTCATACTCAGCAGTTAATGCCCTTCCAATTACTTTTACTACCAGAATGCCATCGCAGTCTTCGTCCTCTCCTATATCTAGGCCGGTTTCAGCCAATTCAGTTCTAACACAGGCACCACCAAAATATCTCTCATCAAAATCTTGTAAAACTAACAGATATACCTTAAATTGTTTCCCTCCTGGCTGACTTAGGGCATGGCCATTAAGGAAATAAACAAACGCGCCTAAAGAGACTAAAAAGCTTATGAACACACATCTTTTAATTACTGTCATTGTTGCCCCTCCTTTTTGTTGGCCAATTTAAGGCAGGCTAACCTCTTTTTCTCTAACAAGGCTAGATAGGGAGTTCAGCAGGAATTCCCTGGCATCTAGGATTTCCAAGAGTACTGGTTCGCCCTCTTTAGAAAAATGGATTATTATCTGACCTGATTCTTCTGCATAGTCTATGGGCTTATCGGAAAGCTCCACTAGTATGGCGTCGGCATCCTTGCTGTATCTAATCTTTCTCATATCTTTCTCTTTTTCCTGGGTAAAAGGTCACAACCCTAATCTCCCCCTCTAGCTCTTCGTACACCACACGGAGCACGTGAGTTGGATTGATTCGTTTTTGGGCAATTTTACGATTCTTATACCCTGTTTCAACTTTCTCAGGAGATTTTATTATATCTTTTAATGTTGAGGTTTCTACTAGAAAGCCGTGCAACCTTAGTATATCTCTTTTTAAAAGGGCGTGCTCGGTGAATTTTATCTTCTTTGCCCTTTTCATTTTACTTTTGAGTCATCATTCTGGGCACTGCCTCACTTCCTCCAGCGCCCCTTTCTTACAACAGCGCCTTAAACAGGCTGCCTGTATATATGGCACTTGGGATGACGTCGCAGGGCATCCAGCAGCCAGGGCATTCCCTGACCATCTTCCTGTAGCGTTCCATCCTCTGGCTGAACCACAGCTCCTCCAGGGTCTCTTTGGTCAGATCCCCAACCCTGGTGTTACTCTGTATGCAGACGGGCACCTTGCCGTCGGGCAGGATTCTGATGTGGCTGGTCAGGGCCACGCATGGGGTATCCGGTTGCCTC
>JAUQZZ010000024.1 GCA_030586765.1 Candidatus Brocadiales bacterium
CCCCACCCCTAACCACACCATGACCTGCCAGAATTATCGGGCTCTTGGCATCGTTTATCAGACAGGCGGCCTCCTTCAGGGACTCCTCGTCAGGATTTGGATGGACCACCTTAGTAACTGGCAGAGGGGAACCCTCTACCTCTTCGCCTGCTATGTCCGAGGGCAGTTCCAGGTGACAGGCGCCGGGCTTTTCTGCCTGAGCAATCTTAAAGGCCTTTCTAACCTGCTCAGGAATGCCCTCCGCCCTCTCCACCCGTGCATTCCACTTGGTGATGGGCTTAAAGTGGGCCACTACATCCACTATCTGCTTAAACTCCTTATACGTCCTCTTCAGGCTTGCCTGACCCGTGATGGCCACCACAGGGGCATGGTCCAGGGTAGCATCGGCTATCCCTGTGGTTAGATTCGTGGCCCCAGGGCCCAAGGTGGCCAGACAAACCCCAGGCTTCCCCGTCAACCTACCCACCACACCAGCCATGTAGGCAGCACCCTGCTCGTGCCTTGTCGTAACAAACTTTATGGAAGAAGATCTGAGAGAATTCAGTACATCCATAACCTCTTCCCCAGCTACGCCGAAGATATACTTCACCCCCTCATTCTCTAGACACTTTACCATTAAGTCGGAAGCCTTCATGGTCTTACCCACCTTTTAGCGGCTTTTAAGGAGAGATTTTCCTCATATAAAATACCCTTCCATGTGTAGGAGGTCAAGCAACAATTGCACCTTGACTTGGCCAGAGGGAAAAAGCATAATGTATTTAGCCGCTTGGTGTTTTCTTCTAAGCTTGATAAAGATAAAAGGTTATGAAAAGGAAGGCCTTTCCTAAGGAAACCAAACCACTAACGGAAAAGACCCCGAAAAGCGTCAGGGTGAGGCTGATGTTAGCTATCCCTCTGGTCTTTGCCCTTTTCACTATAGCCTCAGGCTGGCTCGCCCTGAACCTTAGTAAATACTTCTTCCTCTCTCCTGCACGGTTTTCTTACCGTGAAGGGGAGGCGACCCTGTGGGTCCTCATGGCGATTCTGCTCATGACAGCCCTGGCCGCCTTTTCAGGGGCTATGCTGGCCCACTATATAAGCAAACCTCTCAAGAAGGTTAGTTCCAGGATAGAGACACTATTGTCTGGAAGGCTTCTCAAGGCCCCTGATGAGCTGGCCCTTCTGAGCACCGCCATGGACGAGGTCTTTACCTCTCTAGACCGCTACATAAAGGAAGGTAAACTCATGGAGGCGCTCCCTGAGGGGGTAGTCACCCTGGACAGATACGGTATGGTTATCCATGTAAACAAGACAGCGCAGAGGGTACTGGGTGTAAGCTCCGAGGAGGCTGAGGGTAAACATATTGTTTACACCTTCGGGGATTCTCAAGGCAACAAGATATTCTTAAATCTGATAAACAATGCCTTGCGGAAAGGCGATACCCAAGTCTTTGAGGATATGGAGGTCCCTAGCAAGAGAGGCACCCTGCGCCTAAGGGGAAGGATAAGTCCCAAGAGCGAGGCAGGCACCTTTTCGGGAGCAATCATTACCTTCCAAGACCCTTCAGAAGTAGAACAGATAAGGGGCTGGCTCAAACAGGCAGACCAGATGGCCGGATTGGGCACCATGGCTGCGGGCATTGCTCACGAGATTAGAAACCCTCTGGCCTCCATCCGTGGCCTAATGGAACTCCTTAGAGAAGATATTGTCGAGACAGACCCCAAAAGGAAGTACGTCGATACCGTCATTAATGAGGTTGACCGGGTGAATAAGCTCGTCCAAGAGGTATTAGATTTTGCTCAGGTGGAGACAACGGAACCCGAGGCCAGAGATATTAACGAGCTTATAGAACAGGCCCTCATCATCACGAAACACCGCTTGCCGGATAAAGCCATAGAGATTGTGGAAGACCTGGTTAAGAACTTACCACCCGTATTTGTCCGTCCTGATAAAATCACCCAGGCCTTTGAGAACATCCTTGTAAACGCCTTTGAGGCCACACCTGAAGGTGGCAAGGTTGTTGTCACTAGCGGTTTAGAACCCTTTCCTTCCCGAACAAAAAATGAGAAATACAGAAACGTGCTGGTCCGCTTTAGCAACACAGGCTCCTTCATTGCACCTGAGAATATAGAAAAGATATTCCTACCCTTCTACACCACCAAGCCTGGGGGTACTGGCCTTGGGCTGCCTATATGCCACAGGATTATATCCTCCCTCGGTGGCGAAATAAGGGTAGAAAGTCACAGGGAAACAGGAACCACCTTTGAGATAGAACTGCCAACTGCAAGCTGGATTTTCAAAAAATGATGGAGAAGATTCTTATAATTGATGATGACGAGGGGATACAGTTCTTCCTGGGAGAACTCTTGCGCAAGAAGGGATACCAGACAGAGGTAGCTATCAGCGCAGAGACCGCCTTATCAAAGGTGGAAAAAGATGCCTTCAGTCTTATCCTTCTGGACGTAAGGCTCCCTGGGATGAGTGGGGTGGATGCTATAAGGCGGCTCAGGGAACTGGAGCCCCAGGCCCCTATCATCATCATGACAGCCTATGGCACTAAAGAAACCGCCCTTCAGGCCATACAGCAAGGCGCCTACGACTTCTTTACAAAGCCTATAAAGGTGGATGAACTCCTCTGTGTCCTCAGGAGGGCCTTAGAAAAGAGACAGCTCCAGTTAGAGATAGCAGCCCTGGAAGAAAGGCTCAAAAAGAGGTACGAATTTGAGAACATCATAGGCTCAAGCGGCCCCATGCAAGAGGTTTTTGCCATGGTTAGGAAGGTGGCAGTCACCGACTCCTCGGTGATTATCTATGGGGAAAGTGGAACAGGAAAGGAACTTATTGCCCAGGCCATCCATGCCAATAGCCCCAGGGGCAATAAACCCTTCGTAAAGCTGAACTGTGTAGCCATACCAGAAGGGCTCCTAGAGAGCGAACTCTTTGGTCACGAGAAAGGGGCCTTCACCGGGGCAGTAACCCAAAAGATAGGAAAATTCGAGCTGGCCAATGAAGGGACTATCTTCCTGGATGAGATTGGGGACATGACCCTAGCCACCCAGTCGAAAATCCTCCGTGTGCTCCAGGAAAGAGAATTTGAAAGGGTGGGGGGTACAAAGACCATTAAAGTAGATGTGAGGATAATTGCCGCCACCAACAAGGACTTGAAAAAAGCGGTGGAAGATAAGCAATTCAGAGAGGACCTCTATTTCAGACTCAATGTTGTACCCATACAGCTCCCACCCCTCAGGGAAAGGAAGGAGGATATACCGCCCCTAGTGGAACATTTTCTCAAAGAGGCAAGCCTTAAGGTAAAAAAAGAGATAAAAAGTATATCCAAGGATGCCCTGGAGGTGCTCACGGAGTATAACTGGCCTGGAAATGTGAGGGAGTTAGAGAACTGTATTGAGCGGGCAGCCGTAATAACAGAGGGAGAGTTCATCGCCAAGGAATCCCTCCCCCTATACCTAACTGGCCCTGAGGAGGCAAGACCTATATCCCAAGAGGCTGGTATCTCTCTAGATGAATCCCTGGCTGCTATGGAGAAGAAACTTATCCTGGAGGCCCTTTCCCAGGCTGGAGGCATCCAGGTAAAGGCCGCCAGACTCCTGGGTATTACAGAAAGAAGCCTATGGCATAGGATAAAGAAATTTGATATAAAGATTCCTGGTCACTCAGGTTAAACTTACATGCGCTTCTCCTTGAAGGGAAGGGCAATTTTAGGTTACAATATATTGGTATTAGCCCTTTGAGAAAGTCATCCCGCTAGGATAGATAGGGTTATGCCCTTTTTAGAGGTTCTCGTGTGAGATTTTTGAGGTAAAAAAGCTTGGTAGAAAAGAAGACATCTGCCACTGTAAAGAAACGCCTGGGGGACATGCTGATAAGCGCCGGCCACATAACCGAAGAACAGCTAGACCTGGCCCTCAGAGAACAGCAGAGGACGGGCGCACTTTTGGGGGAAATCCTTTGTAATCTAGGCCTTGTAACCCACGAGGTTGTTTCCTCCGCCCTGGCAGAGTCGGCCGGCGTGGAATACGTCCAACTCAAGGAGTGCCGCTTCTCAGCCGAGCTAATGAAGGCTGTACCCGAGGCCTTCGCACGCAGGCACAGATTGGTCCCCATCGCCTTAGAAAACGGTGTCTTGAAGGTAGCTATGGCCAACATCTTCGATATCACTACGGTAGACGATCTAGAACGCCTCACCAAGTACTACGTTGAGATAAAGGCTGCCACAGAGGACGACATTATGGCAGCAATAGACCGCTGCTACGGCACCAAGGAAGGGGAAGCCCAGGAGATAGTAGTTGAGCAAGAAGGCAAACCAATTGAGGATATCATAGAGGAAAGCATTAAACAGGCAGAGAAGCAGGCGGACACAGGGGAGGCTACCGAGATTGCCATGGTCGCCCCGGTGATAAAACTGGTAGACCTCCTTCTTACATACGCTGTTAAACAGGAGGCCACTGACCTCCACATAGAACCTGAGGAAAATCTGATAAGAACCCGCTACAGGATAGACGGTATCCTCCACCAGGGCCCCTCCTTGCCAAAAAAATTGCTATCCCCCCTTACAGTAAGGGTTAAGATTATGTCTGGTATGAATATCTCGGAGAACAGGTTGCCACAGGATGGAAGGATAAAATTTACCACAGACAATAAGGTTATAGACATGAGGGTATCCAGCTATCCCACCACCTTTGGCGAAACCATGGCCCTCAGGTTACTAGACAAAGATAAACTGGTAAGGGGGCTGGAAAGTCTGGGCTTCAACCTCTCAAATCTAGAAATCTTTAAGCAGGTAGTGGCAAAGCACAACGGCATCATTCTGGCCACAGGGCCGACAGGGTCCGGCAAGACAACCACCCTTTACTCCACATTATCCTATCTAAATAATCTGGAGAGAAAGATAATAACCGTAGAGGACCCTGTAGAGTATGAGCTTCCCATAATTCGCCAATCTCAGATAAACCCTAAGGCTGGTCTCACCTTTGCTGTGGGGTTGAGGTCTATACTGCGGCAAGACCCAGACGTGATATTTGTGGGAGAGATACGTGACAGTGAGACTGCAGAGATGGCGGTAAGGGCCGCCTTAACGGGTCATTTGGTCTTCAGTACCCTCCACACCAACGACGCTGTGGGGGCTGTGCCAAGGCTCATAGATATGGGGGTAGAGCCCTTCCTGGTGGCCTCTTCCGTGGCGGCCGTTATAGCCCAGAGGCTGGCCAGAAAGGTCTGCTCACAGTGCAAGGAAGAAGTGCCCGCTAATCCTGCCTTGCTAGCGCAACTTAGCCCTGAAGAAAAGGCCCGTATTACGAAGTTCTTTATGGGCAAGGGTTGCTCCAATTGCAGGCATACGGGCTATAAGGGCAGGATTGGTATCTTCGAGCTCCTTAACATTACCCCCGAACTAAGCGAACTCATAATGAGGCGGGCAAATATCAATGTCCTGAAGAGCCAGGCCCTCAAGCTAGGATTCAGGACCCTTAGAGACGATGCTTTAGAAAAGGTAACCCAGGGTATTACCACCTTGGAAGAGATCCTTAAAGCAGTATAAGGTCTTAAGCCATGCCACAATATAACTATACTGCTATAGACGACTACGGCAAGACGGTAAAGGGTGTGCTACTGGCAGAGGATGAAGGGGAACTGGCCACAAGCCTTTCTCAGATGGGCTACTATCTTGTATCAGCCTCTGAACTAAAGGCCAAGGCTAAGAAGGAAAAGAAGCCCTCCAAGCCTGTTTTCGTCACAGGCAAGGTTAAGACCAGAGAGATAGTAACCTTTACCCACCATCTCTCCACTGTCCTGAGGTCTGGTATCCCCCTCCTTCAAGGCCTTGAGGACCTGGTGGAGCAGACGGAAGACGCTAAATTCAAGAAGATTATTCGGGAGATAGCCACCGATGTTCAGGGAGGAAACAGGCTCTCCGATGCCCTAGCCAGACACCCTAAGGCCTTCTCCGATCTCTATGTGAACATCTTAAAGGCTGGAGAGGCTACCGGGCAGATAGAAAAGGTGCTTAGTGAACTGGGGCGCTTCTTGGAGTGGCAGGAAGAACTCAGAGGAAATGTCATGCAGGTATCAGTATATCCCGCTGTTGTTTTCTCTGCCATTGTCCTGCTGGTGGGATACCTCTTTGCCTTTGTCTTCCCAAAGTTCATAAAGATACTCTCCTCTCTAAATGTAGAACTTCCCCTTCCCACCAAAATAGTTATAGCGATAAGCAGCTTTATGGCCTCCTACTGGTATATCATCCTAGTGGCGATAATAGGGATAATAATTGCCGTCAATGTAGTAGGTAGATTTCCCCGAGGAAGATATGCCATAGACAAATTCAAGATGTCCATCCCCATCTTTGGGGAACTCATCCGAAGGATTGCCCTTTCACGTTTCTCCCATTTCATGGCCATCCTCTACACTGCTGGGGTAGACATAATCCAGTCCCTTACAATAGTAGAGAAGGTGGTAGGAAACGAGGTCATCGCTAGGGCAATCCGTAAGGCCAGGGACGAGGTAAGGGCAGGCCGTCGCCTCTCTGAACCCCTCAGGGCAAGTAAGGAGTTTCCTCCCATGGTGGTTAGGATGGTGGAGATAGGCGAGGTCAGCGGCGAGATGGACAAAACCCTCCAGAATGTCAGCGATTTCTACGATAGAGAGATACCCATGACAGTAAAGAGGGCTTTTGCCGCCTTTGAGCCTGTCATGATTATATTCCTGGCAGGAATGGTCTTGTTAGTAGCCGTCTCCATGTATCTCCCCCTCTATAGCTCCATCTCCAAGCTAGGAAGATAGTAAAAGGTTCTTCGCAAAGGAATCGTGGCCAGAAACGAAGCCATCATAGGACTGGAAGTCACCCAGGAGAAGATGAAACTGGTGGAGATGGTAACATCTCCTACTGGATTAGAGGTCACTAACTTTGCCCTGGTGAACCTCCCCCCTGGGGGTATCAATCTATGGGGGCCAAGGCTGCGAGAGACCTTGAAGGCCCTGGGCTTTAAGGCAAGAAAATTTAATGCCTTGGTAGCCTACCCTTCTATGGAATCCTTAGAGCTTGCCCTACCTCCCATGTCTAAGGGAGACATGAAGACGGCTATGGCTAGAGAGGCCAGGAAGGACCTGAAATTCCCTGAGGAGGAAGTGGTCTCGGACTACGAGATTGTGGGAGAGTCGGAAGAGAAGGGGGTGCGCAGGACAGAGGTCCTCCTGGGAAGGGCGAATTCTAAAGACATAGAAGAATTCCTCCGGATGTCCAAAGAATCAGGCTTACGCTTTAACACCTTCACTGTCGTGCCTGCAGCACTCCTTAATTTAATAAGAATGAGGGGCAGCACCAAGGAAGAAACCCTGGCCGTGGTCCACGTGGGGACAAGCGAAGGTACCGTAATAATGCTCCATCAGGGCACCATACGGTTCCCGAGGAGGTTCCCTCTAAAAGTAGGTGGTGAATCAGCCGATATGACAGTCCGCCTGGTGGCACAGGTGAAACAGTCCCTCCTATATGTAAAGCAAAGGGCCAGGGGGCTTGAAGCCGATAAAATAATCCTTCTGGGGGAGCTCAGAGATACGGAAACCCTGCTAGCGGCCATAGAGGCAGAAACTGGCATCAAGACAGAGGTATATATCCCCGTGGGCCTCGATATTTCCTCCTTGGGTGGGAGGGTAAAGGAATTTAGGGAAAGGCTTTCAGAATTAACCCTGGCCCTGGGGCTGGCCTGGAATGGACCGGAACGCTCCAGACTAAATCTTCTTTCCAAGGAGATAGCGGAACTTAGAAAGGTCTTCCTGGCAAAGATAGGCGTGGTCTCAGTAGCCTTTATAATGTTCATGCTCCTGGGAGTAAAATACTCTCTGTTATGGAACGAAGTCAAGCCATACAAAGGGGCCCTCCAGCGTCTAAATAACGAACTCAACCTCCTGAGACCCCAAACCCAGGATATAACCCAGGCCGAGGAGGAGAGGAATCTACAGAAACTCCGCCAGGCCTTTCTGGAAAAGATAAAGGGTCCCGAGATCCCCTGGCATGAGGTGCTTAGAACCCTTAGCCTCTGCGTCCCCGAAGAGATGCACCTCCTCTCCCTCAAGGTGAAAGAGGCTGAGGAGGGCTGGACCTTGAGTATTCAGGGTGAGGTCATAGGCAAAGATGCAGCCCTGGTGCAGAAGAGATTTAGTGAGTTCTTCTCCCTTTTCTTAACATGCCCCTCTGCTGCAGAAGGGAAGGTGGAGGCCCTGGCTATAAATCCCCTGGGAGGGGCTAGATATGTGGAAGGGAGTAAGTTAGAATTTAAGGTGAGCCTGTGCGTGAGGTGCAAGGAGGTTACAGGTGCCGCTACTAAAGGATAGATTTCAAAGGTTTCCGAAATTCCTTAGAATAATACTCCTTATCCTGCCTATTTTCTTTTCGGGAGCCTTGATATATTACTTCTTAACCATACCCAAGTCAGCAGAGGTAGAAAAACTGAAGCGCGATATAAAAACCGTCGAGAACGATTTAAACAGGAACAGACAGTTACTGCAGACGATGACTCCTCTTACAGAAAAGGAAAGAAAGGGCATAAGCAATACAAAGCAGGCCCTATCCTCTATAGTGGAGGGTCTAGGACCGACTAATGAGATATACAATAGACTAACTGCCAGGGCTACATCTTGTAACATCCTTGATGTATCTCTTGACCCTACTTATATCCCCACGGAAGGAGCTGTCCCAGGAGGGGAAAGTATTCTAGGCCTGGCGGGCTACAGGTCTTTTGCAAAAGTGTCCTTTCACTCAAGCTTTAGAGACCTGGCCTGCTTCCTAGAGGGCATTAGTGGAACGAAGAAGGACGTAATAATAGAATCCATGACCATAGAACGTGAGCATCCTATACCCTCTGCAGTGCTAGTTCTTAAGTTTTTTACTAAAGAAACCAGATAGAGACTTCTGAAGAACTCCAATGATGGAGTCTGCTACGGTACTCCCTCCCCCTTGATGGGGGAGGGAAGGGTGGGGGTGATTGTAATGTACAACCGTATAACTGTTCATAGCAAGTGGACTTAGGTGAACCAGATGTCACCCTCCCCCCTTTCCCCTCCCATCAAGGGAGGGGGGAAATCAAAGCAACTTATAAACTTTTTCAGAGCTCTCTAAGTAATTAGACAAAGGAATTAGGAAGGAAAGATGAAGAAACAGACTCAATCCCCTGAAAACCCCAAGACGTGTAAAGAGGCTGGAGACATGTTCACGCAGGCCTGCATCACCTCTATCCACCTCACAGGTGAAGTGGATAGAAAGGCCCTGGAGGATATGGAGACAAACTACTGGAACATCCCTGATTCCAGGGAGCGCTACAAATCCCTGGTAAAAGGATACCACTCTATCCGTTTAGCCCTGATGGCCTCGGGTAATACCATAGAGGCCCGACTGCTAAAGGACAAGGAATCCAGGGCAAAGTTGAAGTACTACTGGAATTTTGGCCCCCGCCCTGTTGCCCTCTGGAGCTGGCTCACAGGCCCAGAAGGGCTGAAACATTTCTTGCTCCTGTGGTCCTCCATGGTATTCCTGATATTTCCTCTGGTGTATAGTGCTGGAGACCTCTTGAGGTCGTCATCAGGCCCCTTAAGTCCCTGGGATTATGTCTATTTCTCTATCTGCACCGCTACTACACTGGTTTACGGCGACATCATGCCCTGCGGCCTGGGCAAGTTTATCGCTGTAACGGAAGGGGTCTTCTCCTACTTTGGACTGGGCCTCCTCTTCTGGATACTTATGGAAAAATTTGAACATTAGAACGTGGGGATGGAACGTTCTATCTAAGCCCTTGCCCGCTTAGAAAGCTGGTATGCTCAGAAAATAGGCTAATGCCCTTATGGAGCTTAGGAGGATTGCTTACCTATGTCTTTGCCTTCTTCTTTATCCCGTTCCTTCCCTTTCGACCTGAGTATAATAGTTACCCCAAGGAATTTAATCTCGACTTCTCCTTCTCTGAGAGTATTTATAATGGGTTGGATAACCTCAATTCCCCGTCCACTCATGCAAAAAGCAGAGTAAAAAAATAATACTAAAAACAAAATTGAAAAATAAAATTGTTAACGGCTTCCCACCACTTTCCATAAACGGTTTTTTCTTTTGGTTGTCCTATCCATTTAGCAGCATTAAGAATCGACACTATTGCAGCCATAATAAAGTAAAAAAAGATAATACAATTACTGTTCAGACTGTGGCTTAGCATAAGATTTTGTTATCCATAATAAGAAATTGCGATAAGGCACCTAAATCGTACCGGCGTACTGAATATTATTTGGTTTTTCTCTGTTGTTACGAACAGTGTATATTTATTTCTCTACTCTTACTTTAAAAAGACTTTTTAAGGGCAGGCGCTTACTGGCGTCAAAGATCTCGATACCTACTATCTCATCCTTTTCTGTGGTATCAAGGACTACCCCCTCTTCAATCTCAATGGCCCCTTCAGGCTTCTTGGTGGAGAATTGGATATAAGCTATGTCGTGTTCCTTGTCGTAGCTAACTTTCATGGAGTTTTCTTCCAGTAAGACTTCTTCAAGGGATAAGCCGAGAGCACTACAATATCTCCCTCTTCCTGAACATAGACAACCTTAATGGGCATCCCTTTAAAACGTAGTTCAAAAGTTTTGTACACCACTTTTCTACCAGATTCAACATCTATTTTGTCAGGTTCAGAGATAGTCTCTTCAACTTCTTCCTTAGTTATCCCATAGAGATTCATTCTACGTCTGGCATGCCTAGTGAACTTCATTTAAGAGAGAAATCTCTACAGTTGTTTCGTGGGTAGTTTCGTAGGGTGCGTCTGGACGCACCCTACACCTCGCAAGGAGTGGACGCTACCAGCTTCCTTCTTACAGCTCGTTCCTCTTCAGATTCTCTACAATGCCCCTGTAGAATTCCCTGGTATCAAAATCGCAGAGGAGTTCCAGGTCCAGTCTCCAGCCTACAAGGTTGAGGTGGTCGGCAGAGAAGTTGCCCATATATTTTACCCCTGGCTCCCCCCAGCGGGCAGAGTCCACGGAGACCAGGCCATCGTTCGCCCCTTCTTCCTTCTGAATGAAATCAAACGAAGGCCAGAGCAGGGGCGTTATCCTGGACTTTTCCTTAGCCCCACTATAGGTGAAATATCTTACTTCTTTTGCGTTTTTCGCCCGCTTGTTAAATCTCATACAACTCTCTGTGGTCAGGTCGAAGAAGGTCTGTGGGTCCATGCCAAGTAACCCTTTGAGTAGTTGCGCTACCAGGGTAAGCCTTCTTGTGCCCCAATCGGCAATGGAGGTCCCGTGGTGAGGGGTGGCTATGGTAGAGAGGGATGCTACCTTATCTTCCATACCCAGGCACGATATCATATACCTGGCATCCAGCCCGCCCTTACTGTGGGCGATGATATTCACCTTCTTGGCCCTGGTTGCCCTGAGGTAATCCAGAATCTGAACCTTGAGGAGTTCAGCCCTCCTTTCCACCCGCGCCATCTCCGTGTTAAGGGCCTTCACCTGGCATCCCATAGACCTCATATACCTGGCTACCCCTAAGAAGTAGGAGACTATCTTGTAATCAAAACCAAAAAGCCCTGGCGCCAGGACTATTGGGTAGTTTGTAACCTTGTGGGTCCTTAGATTCGCTTTGCTCACTACAAGCTTCATAATGTCTCCAGGAGCCGTGGGGATAGAGCGCCCATGGCTATAGTAGGGGTTCAAATTTTTGAACCCCTACTCAGCCACCTGGGCTGTGTTACCAATCAGGGTCCTTTCCCTCCTTAAAATCCCTTAATATCCTTTTAGCCTTTTCTATTATCTCTCTATTTTCCAGTATCTCTGAGGGGAGAACATCTTCAGGCTGAGAAGTGATATACTCCAGCCTCCCTTTTGAACCCGCCTTATCCCCATTTTCCCAGAGGACCTCAGCCAAAACGATTTGATTATACAGGAACCTTGGCTCTATATCAACAGCACGGGTGGCATGTTTCTTAGCCTCTTCTATATCTCCCCTGGCCATTAAGTACTCTGCCAGGCGCATATGATAGGCACCGTATAGGCCCCTTTCGTCCAGGGCAGCTGCCTCCCGAAAACCCTCTTTAATCTCACCCCCTGTTAGGCCACCCCTAAAGGAATACCTCTTCATATCCCTGTAGAGCCCCAAATTAACCGCCTTCCAGTAATGGGCCTCAGGGTTCTGGGGGTCTGCCTCTATGGCACCCTTGGCCCACCTCTCTCCCTCCTCACAGGCCTTCAGCCTCTCCTTCCCTTCCTCCACGAAATAGTAGGCCAGTTTAAAATAGGCCCGAGAGAGCCTTGTTTTTATCTCTGAGCACCCCTTCTCATCCCCTTCAGAGATACCCCTCAGGGCCTCTTTGTATCTCCCTATAGCCTCCTGGAGGTTTTCTCTACCTTTATTCAACTCATGCCTCTTACTATAAAGTTCATCCCCCTCCCCAACCCTATCCCTCCAACCAACTGCCAGGGCTGAGGTGCCGTAGAGCACTAGCACTATAAACACAATAGCAAAAGCCCGCCTCGGGCGGGTTGATGAGTTAAGGGTCATGAGCGGATTGGTCTCCTTGCCTTTTGCCACCCTCAAAATCTCATCAAATCTTTTAATCCCTGCCAAATTATATTCTACCAATATTGTAGTTACTCGATTCGTCGAGATTGTAGGGTAAGGCTTTAGCCTTGCGCAGGGCAACCCTAAAGGGTTGCCCTACAAAAAATTTGGCCCCATAAATGGGGCAACTACAGATAACCATATCACCTCCACAGCCCCCTGTCCAGGTTTCTATACTGGATGGCCTCAGAGATGTGCTCCAGGCGGAGGTCTTCCGAGGCGGATAAGTCCGCAATAGTCCTGGCCAGCTTTAGTATCTTGGTATAGCCCCTGGCTGATAAAGAGAGCTCCATCATGGCCTGATGCAGGAGCGCCTCTGCCTGCTCGTCCAGGGCGCAGTGCTTCTTTACCAGCCTGCTGGACATATGGGCATTGGTGGTGATGCCGTGTTCCTTAAGCCTCTGGTACTGAATCTCCCTGGCCCTCTGCACCCTCTGCCTGAGCCTCTCAGAGGACTCTCCAAGGGGGCCTTTAGTGAGGTCGCTATACTCCAGGGCTGGCACCTCTATGTGGATATCAATCCTGTCCAGCAGGGGCCCTGAAACCCTGGATACGTAACTCTGTATCTGGTGCGGTGTGCATCGGCACTCCTTTCTAGGATGGCCAAAGTAGCCACATGGACATGGGTTCATTGCCCCTACCAGCATGATGCAGGCGGGATAGGTGACGGAGCTAGAGGCCCTGGAGATGGTAATCTGCCCTATCTCCAGGGGCTGGCGCAGGGATTCCAGGGTATTTCTGTCAAACTCAGGGAGTTCATCCAGAAAAAGTACTCCATGATGGGAGAGACTCACCTCCCCTGGCCTGGGGAAGGTACCTCCCCCTACCAGACCAGCCTCACTTATGGTGTGATGAGGGGTGCGGAAGGGGCGCGTGGCCACCAGGGCGTGGCCCTGGCCTAGGAGCCCACAGACGCTGTATATCCTGGTGGTCTCTAGCGATTCCTGGGGAAGGAGCTTAGGCAGGATGGTGGGCAATCGCTGGGCCAGCATGGTCTTACCACCACCTGGTGGGCCTATCATGAGGACGTTGTGGCCCCCTGCTGCTGCCACCAGGAGTGCCCTCTTGGCATGCTCCTGTCCCTTTACCTCTGCAAAATCTAGGTCGTAAGAACTGGTACTGCTAAAGACCTCTTCCAGGCTGAGCCTCACGGGCGCTATATTAAGCTGCCCACTCAAGAAACCTACCGTATCCACCAAATTCGTTACAGGGATAACCTCTATCCCCTCCACCACCCCTGCCTCATGGGCATTCTCTGCGGGGAGCACCATACCCCTACAGCCCTCCGCCCTGGCCTTCATGGCCATGGAGAGTGAACCCTTTATTGGCCGCACCCGTCCATCCAGGGAAAGCTCACCAGCAATAAGATAGTCCTTTATCCTGGGGGTGTCTATCTGGCGGCTTGCCTGGAGGAGACCCACGGCAATGGGGAGTTCAAAGGCAGGCCCCTCTTTTTTTATGCTGGCTGGGGCAAGGTTTATGGTGATGTGGTCAGAGGGGAAGCGGTAGCCGCTGTTGATAAGGGCGGCCCTCACGCGGTCGCGGCTCTCCTTCACCGCCTGGTCGGGCAATCCCACTATTACCGTATAGGGTAAGGTCCCACGGCTGACGCATACCTCTACCTCTATGATATAGGCGTCTATGCCATAGACAGCGGAGCTGGAGACCTTGGAGAGCATATTGAGCCCTTAGGCAACGGCCCCGTTCAGGGCCTTAAGGAGGGAGACCAGGTCCACACCATCGGCCCTGGCCGTCTTCTCTATAGAGAATCCCCCGCCACAGCAGGAGTCCACCTTGAAGTCCTTAAAGACCTTCATGGTCTTGGGGTACTTCCTGATTACATCGTTTATTATCATGTCTTTGGTGACTAACGCCTTTACCAATTTCTCACCTCCATCTGGGCATTTATTATTATGTAGTGGACAGGTCTTTAGACCTGTCCAGATTCTAAACTATTTTCGTGTCAAACTCAATATCCCCTTATTCGTAGGGACAGCCCTTGGGCTGTCCGTGTCATTGCGATCCGCCTCAGGCGGACGACGCTACAGAAAGAACTCCTACCTTCTGTCACGGGTCTAAAATTTATTCCGTCGCCCGAATAAATCTCTTGAAAGTGTCTGTAGGGGACAATATAATTTTTGCAAGCGACGAACGTCGGGTACAGTGACCCAACGCTACAGAAAGTTGTAGCGTCCGATCACCGCATCGGACGAAAGAAAGCGCAGCGAATCTAATGGCCAAACAGAGGTGCAGATGAAGAACCTGGTCCTTATAAACCCCCACCCAGAGGTGCACTACGGGGAAGAGAACATATCCGTCCTGGTGCAGATGCCCCTGAACCTGGGCTACGTGGCGGCCTTAACTCCCAAGGACTGGACTATAGACCTAATAGACGAGACCCTGGAGTGGGCTGTAGACCCCAAAACAGGGGAACTTAGATTTAACGGGGCAGACCTGGTGGGCATCACCGCCGTCACCTACCAGATACCCAGGACCTATGAGATAGCCAGGGCCTGTAGGCAGAAGGGTATCCCTGTGGTAGTGGGTGGTCCCCACGCCAGCACCATCCCCCAAGAGGTGGCACAGCATGTTGACAGCGTAGTGGTGGGTGAGGCAGAGAGCGTATGGTCGGACCTGATTCGCGACCTGGAAAATGGCCAGTTAAAGAAGCAGTACTTCGGCGGACTCACACCCCTGGAAAGGCTCAAATACATCTACCCCGATAGGGAACTCCTTAAGCGAAAATACAACTATAAATACTCCTCTATTATAACCACCCGTGGGTGCCCCAACAGGTGCGACTTCTGCGCCGTTCCCATATTCCAGGGCAGAAAATACCGCGAGCGCCCTGTGGAGGACGTCCTGGAGGAGATGAAGGCCACCAGCTACAAGGGCCTCATGTTTGCCGAAGACAATTTCTACGGGCACAGTAAAAGGTCTAATGAGCGGGCAAGAAGCCTCTTCAAGGGCATGGTGGATAAGGACATACTGAAGGACTGGTTCGGCTTCACCGCCCTCAACGTGGCCTATGACGATGAGACCCTTAATTATATGGCCAGGAGCGGATGCCTGGGCATCCTCATCGGCGTAGAATCCCTGAACGAGGCCGCCCTCAAGCAGATGAATAAATTTGTAAACATTAGGATAGGTGTGGGGAATTACCGCAAGGCCATAGAAAACCTGCATCGCCACGGTATCATCGTCTGGGGCTCAGTAATCTTCGGCACTGATGGAGATAGTAAGGATAGCTTCAAAGAGATGACCGAATTTGCCCTGGAGACCGGCCTGGATATCCTCACCTTCGGCATCTTCACCCCCATGCCCCTTACCTCTTCCTTCCACAGGATGACACAGGAGGGGCGCATATTCCGCAACCGCTTCCCTGAAGACTGGTTCTACTACAACTCTAATCACCTTGTATATAACCTGAAAGATATGAGCCTTGAGGACTTCATTGAGGGATTGGAATACGTCTACGAAAACCTATACTCCAGGGAGGCCTTAAAGGCCCGCTTCGATAGGACCCTCAAGGAGACAAACAACTCCAAAAACTCTATGTTTGCCTACAGGATAAATATAGACTGGAGAGCGGTCTTCAAGTCTGTTATAGACGACCTCAAGACGTTATACAACTCCGGGGATTATCCCGGGGTAAAGGGCCGTTCCCAGGTGGCCACCCTGTAGGGAGGGGGCTTCGACCTGAGCTCAGCCGAAGGTTTATCCCCCCGAAACGGAGGGCCATAAAGGCCCTCCCTACTGTTCATCCAGGCCATAAAGGGGGCAATTAAAAATGGCCATCCATGAGGGCATAATCATGAGAGGCCCTAACAGCAAGTCAATCCCCATC
>JAUQZZ010000181.1 GCA_030586765.1 Candidatus Brocadiales bacterium
CCTCATTGGTACTACTGGGCGCGCCCACCCCTTCGCCAGGGCTAGGGACAGGCTTTTCGTCCTTCTTATCAGAGGTCTTTTCTTCGGGGGTGGGTCCTCCACTGCCCCCAGGGCTGGCCCTGAACCGTTCCTTCGCTCCGCTCAAGGGCAGGTCTGGTTCAGGGCTGGCCTTCTCTGCCACCCCCTTTTCTGCCTGGGGTTTATCCTCCCCTGCGACTGCCCCTACAACTGACAGTAAGGATATGACCAGTCGTGCCTGAGGCAGATTCGCCAGGGCGAACATTAAAACAAGATATACTCCCACTCTCCACATACGTCCTAATCCTTTCCTTCGTTATGCCCGAGACAGGCCTTTTAATTATCCTTAATATTTTCCCCAGTATACATGCGACCGGGGCTGTGGTCAATACAGACCTCAAAGACCAGGGACTGGGGACTGGAATTAAGAATTCAGAAGTCAGAAGACAGTAGTAGATGATGGACTAAGAAGACCATAGACTATGGACTAAAAAAAGTCCATAGTCCAAAGTCTTCAGTAGTTAGTATTCTGAATTCTGACTACTGACTACTGTATTCTTTATTCTTTCCCTGCCCCCTGCTTCCTGGTATGGCGGACAACCTCTTTAAACATTTCTCAAAATTGATGTTTAAAGGAGTGGAACCTTGTGGCATCTCTGAGTTGACATCCACAGGAGATGTGGTAGACTTCTACTTAAAGATTTCCACTAGCTACAAAAAACTAGTGGGCCAGGGCGTGTGCCCAAAGAGGCAGGCTAAAAAAAAATAAAGGCCGAAAGAACATCCGCTAAGGCGGACAGCCCTGGCCTACTTTTTTACCGAACATATATATTATTTACGAATTTGTATGTCAACGGTGTACACCGTGTTTCCGATCCGTACCCTCTTGGGGTCAGGTTTCCCACTTGCTCCAATTGTTTTATCTGGGCATAGGTATTGGAAAACCTCTACGGCCCATTGGCTATTCTTATCAAAGTAGCGAATCAATTGGGCATGGGTACAATGTGGCTCTCCGATTCTTTGAGGTTCCTTCAGATGAGAGTTCCTGACAAATTTTGGTATAAGCTTCCCATTTGCAATCAAAGTGGGATATTGACTCTCGTTAAACATTTTTCGTATACTGTTTGCAGAGATATACCTAACTTCAATAGAGGGAGGTAACATCATGCTTAACCAACTCCTGAATTATATGGACAGTTACCTGGTTTCGGAGTGCTCACTTCAAGATTTAGAATCATGGCTGCTGTCCAATTTACAAAAAATCCTGGACTCTGGCGACGAGGCCGCTACAAAAGTGGCAAACCAAGTAGATGCTGACCTTGTTGAACTTAATGAGGGCTTGATTGACGAAACAGTATTTAGAAATAAACTTGAAAGTCTTCTTAGGCAAAGAGAAACTATTGTTTCTTCAACCCTTTCAACTTCTACAGGCTCTGCAGATAAAACAATTTCTGGGCAGTGGAAAGAGTCTACACAGGTGGAGGTTCTCCACCTAACCCTGCAGTTCGCATAATCCTTTGTGGAACATAAATTATCCTGAGGGGGATTTGGGTTAATGGTTTGCCATCAAGTTCTACTTGAAACCAGTAAATTCCAGGCATTTCAAATTCAATTTGCATATTTCCCACAACGTCTACACCCCTATCCTCTTCTCCCTCAAATACAAGGGTAAACTCCATAGGTGCATGGCTCTCTCCAGAGGGTTTTACTAATGTGATCCTTAGGGGCATGGGGCCACGTGCCGCACCAGATTTAAGTCTAATATATAGGCAAAGTGGATATCGTAAAGGGGGCATTTTCGTTGGAGGTTCCGGACAAGCCACGGTATGCGAGACACGGTCAACGATGCGAATGGCGGATTTTACGCCATCCTTTTCCTCCAGCACCTTTTCACAAAGGAACGCCGCTGACAAATAGGGGCCACGATTAGATGTACTTGTCATCATATTTGTCATCCTAGAGGGGTATTACAAATTTTACTACTGACTCCAGTAAGTATAACACCCCACTATGAGTAGTCAACCTTTCTTTAAGAACTTTTTGGCTTCATTAAAATATTAAGATGCCCTCTAAGCCCTGGACACCCAGACAGAGACACTTCTTACGCCTACTCTCCTCTGGTAGTAGCGTGGAGAAGATTGCACGGGAGCTCAAGGTAAATCCCAGGCTACTGTCCAGATGGAGGGCACTGCCGGGCTTCCAGGAGGCCCTGGAAGAGACGTGTAAGGACCGCATTGTGGAGGAAATGCCCCGCCTCCTCCAGGCCCTCACGGAGAAGGCCAAGGAGGGCAACGTACAGGCTATTAAAATCCTGTTTGATTATCTGGGACAATTGAGGGGTAGGAGTGGAACAGACATTGGAGACCTTACGGAAGAAGAAAGGAAAGAGTTCAAACTCAAAGCTCTCCAGAGGATTGATGACCTTAGAGGGCGAATTGAGAAGCTTAGAATCAGTAGTGGCCCGCAGGGAGGCGAAGGATAACCCCGAGGCCTTTGCCAATAGATACCTGGGGCATTATCTTACTGCCCCCGCCGCACCCTTCCACAAGGAGTTATACCACCTTATGGCCTCAAAGGAGGCCAACAAGCCCTGCACCAGACCTGCCCTAGAGCGGAGCGAAGGGACGGTGCAGGGCAAGCGTGAGGCCATCGCCGCCCCAAGGGGTCACGGTAAGAGCGTCCTCACGAGCCTGGTCTTCCCCCTCTGGGCCATCTGCACCCGGAGGAAACGCTTCATTGTCCTCCTGTCCAGTTCCAGCGCCATAGCCGAGGGCTTCCTGGCCTCCATTACCAGGGAGCTGGAGGAGAACGCCCTCCTCAGACGGGACTTTGGGGAGCTTGTGGGTAGGGAGAAATGGACAGACCGTGACATCCTCACCTCTACAGGCATAAGGGTATCGGCCCGTGGGGTGGATTCCTCCCTGAGGGGCATGCGCAACTTTGAGAGCCGGCCGGATTTGATAATCTGTGACGACCTGGAGGATGAGGAGATGGTGCTTAACCCTCAGAACAGGGAGAAGTTGAAGAACTGGTTCTTTGGCTCTGTACTAAACCTCCTTGGCCCCACGGGGGACGTCTTTGTCATCGGCACCGTCCTCCACCACGACAGCCTGCTCTCCCTGCTTATTAAGGCCTGGAGGGGGCGTCGCTACCAGGCCCTCTCTCCGGAAGGGGAGGCGCTGTGGCCGGGTTATTATGACGGGGAGAGGCTCCTAT
>JAUQZZ010000182.1 GCA_030586765.1 Candidatus Brocadiales bacterium
CTATCATCATGGCCCCGGTCTCCGTCTGCCACCAGTTGTCGTGGATGCAGAGGCCGTAGACCTCCAGGCCCCAGCGTATCACCTCAGGGTTCAGGGGCTCACCCACACTGCAGATATAGCGGAGATTCCCTAAATCATACTGTTTCACCAGGTCGCCACCTGCCTTCATGAGCATCCTCAGGGCAGTGGGGGCGGTGTACCAGACCGTTACCCCGTAGTGCTCCAGTATAGAGTACCAGCGCTGTGCATCAAAGCGCCCTTCAAAAATAACCTGAGAGATGCCATTTAGCCACGGGCCCCAGAGCCCGTACACCGTACCCGTTACCCATCCTGGGTCTGCTGTGCACCAGTAGACGTCCTCTTCGTGGAGGTCCAGGACCCACTTGGTGGTTATGTAGTGGGAGACCATATCCTTCTGGACATGTACCACCCCCTTTGGTTTCCCTGTGGTGCCTGAGGTATATAGGATATACAGGGGGTCTTCCAGGGTCATCCCCTCTGCCTCCAACTCCTTGTGGGCCTTTTCTATCTCTTTCTCGTAGCTTACCTCTCCCTTTCCAAGACGTTCTTTATTATTAGCTCCCACAACTATGATGGTCTTTAGCTCAGGGAGTTCATCCATTACCTGGTGTACCCTTTCCAGGAGGGAGGTGTGGGTTATGATGGCCCTGGCACCGCTGTCCAGTAGCCTGTCCCTAAGGGCCTCAGGGCCAAAGGCAGAGAACATGGGGCCTGCTACCGCCCCTACCTTGGCTATGCCGATAACGCTTATATAGAGCTCTGGTATACGGGGCAGGAAGACGAAGACCCTATCGCCTTTCTTTACCCCCAGGGCCTTGAGCATATTACCTACTCGGTTAGACTCTGTGCTCATCTCCCTGAAGGTGATATTTTGTCTCTCTCCACCGGCACCCTCCCAGTAGAGGGCTATTTTGTTCTTACGCCAGGTCTGGGCGTGGTGGTCAATGGCCTTCAGGGCAATATTGGTCTTGTTTTCTCTCCCCAGGTCCAGTTCTTTATCAACCTCATCCCAGCGGAATCTGCGGTAGGTCTTTTGGTAGTCTGCTAGATTAGGTGGGACCTTGTTGTTCTTGTGTATCTCTTTTTCCATGCAAAGGTTCTCGCACAGTTGTCATTCTGAGGGAGTGAAACGACCGAAGAATCTAGATTCTTCGCTTCGCTCAGAATGACTTAAGGTATTGAAGCGCTTTTGCAGAGGTATCATAACTAGTTGGAAGAAATTAAATAAGCAACCCAGATGCTTGACCTAAACTTTATCAGAAAACACCCCGAGGAGGTAAAAAAGGCCGCCCAGGGGAAGCACGAGAAGGTGGATGTGGATAGGCTCCTTGTACTGGACAGCAACCGCAGGGAACTCCTTTTTCAGTGTGAGCAGTTGAGGAAGGAGCAGAACGAGGCCTCAAAGACTATAAGCCAGCTAAAGAAACAGGGGCAAGATACCTCCTCCCTGGTGGCAGAGACGAAAGTACTTTCCGATAGAATAAGGGATTACGAAGAGAAACTTCGTGCACTGGAGCCAGAGATAGAGGGTATCCTGCTGAGGATACCCAATATTCCTGCCCAGGACGTTCCCCCTGGGGAGGATGCCTCTGCCAATATAGTAGTAAGGTCCTGGGGACAGAGGAGAAAGTTCCGTTTTAAGCCTAAACCCCACTGGGAGCTTGGAACGGCCCTGGGCCTGATAGATTTTGAGCGTGGCTCGAAGGTCTCTGGCGCAGCCTTCCCTCTTTATAGAGGCCTGGGGGCCAGGATGGAGAGGGCCCTTATCAATTTTATGCTAGACCTCCACACAAAGAAGCATGGCTACGAGGAGGTCTTCCCGCCCTTTCTGGTAAATAGGGCCTCCATGACGGGCACAGGGCAACTGCCCAAGCTGGAGGAGGATATGTACAAGACTACCGAGGATGACCTCTTCCTCATCCCAACGGCAGAGGTGCCCGTTACCAACATCCATAGGGATGAGATTCTCTCTTGTAAGGACCTCCCTCTTTATTATACGGCCTATACCGCCTGCTTCCGCCGGGAGGCAGGCGCCTACGGTAAGGATACCCGCGGTATCATCCGTGTGCACCAGTTTGACAAAGTAGAGCTGGTAAAGTTCGTTAGACCCGAGACCTCTTATGAGGAATTGGAATCCCTTCTAAAGGATGCAGAGGAGGTGCTCCAGCTCCTGGGTCTTGAGTACCGTGTGGTAAAGCTCTGCGTAGGGGACCTGAGTTTTGCATCCTCCAAGTGCTATGACCTTGAGGCCTGGGCCCCAGGGGTGGAGCGATGGTTGGAGGTCTCCTCCTGCAGTAACTTCGAGGACTTCCAGGCCCGCCGCATTAACATCCGCTTCAGGGACGAACAGGGGAAGGTCAAGTGCGTCCACACCCTCAATGGCTCAGGCGTGGCCCTGCCCAGGACGCTGATAGCCATCCTGGAGGGCTACCAGCAGGAGGACGGCTCTGTAGGTGTCCCTGAGGCCTTGCGTCCCTATATGGATGGGCTAGCAGTAATAAAGGCGTAGATGTCTTCAACGAAGTAAAATGCGCCAAAGGCGCATCTGCCTTTGGCATGACTTCGTTGTCTACCGTTTTTTCTTTTAAAGGAAGCGGTTGTAGACAACGACCTTTATGGTCGTTGATGTCTTCAATTGGGGTGCAGAGGTGAAATTACAATAGATGAAGACGTAGGAAATAAATGATAAATGGTGCGTCAAGACGCACCCTACAAGCCTGCGGATATGAACGAAAGTGTCTCTCTTCCACATGGGGAACTTCCACCCGAGGTGATAAACCGTATCGAAGACGCTGTTTCCCGCCACTCGGTTGGGCTTGTCATACTAGATTTGCACAGCAATTATTCAACTGCGGCGAGTGGCACTTTTGTGTCTGTAAGGGGTCGTCCCGCGATTTTGACAGCGTGCCACGTGATTGAGAAAATAAAAAACACTGGAAATGACCTAGGCCTTGCGCTGGCGAAATATACTCACAAATTTACTCTTAATATATATAGTTTAGAGTTCAAATGTGCGCCAAAGGGAGAGTCAGAATCAAGTGGGCCTGATATGGGCCTTATATACATCAACGATCGCACGAAGCTAGACACAATCAAGGCGATGAAATCCTTTTTCAATCTTGATTCTTACGCTGATTTGATTCGCAAAGAGATTTCTATCCCAGAAACGGACTTCTGGTGTGTTTTCGGTATTCCAGAAGAAATGAGCGATAT
>JAUQZZ010000183.1 GCA_030586765.1 Candidatus Brocadiales bacterium
ATTTATGTCCTTTTTTATTTTCTGAGGGCTCCCAGGCGGCTTACTGCGCCACTACTAATCTTTGCCACCTCTTTATATGCCCTGCTAACAGGGTTAGAACCGGCCGTGCTCAGGGCTTCGCTCATGGTGATATCCTGCCTGGGCGCCCTTCTGGTTAAGAGGCGGTGGGACCTCCCTAGCGGAATCGCTACAGCGGTAATGGCAATGCTCCTATGGAACCCTTCGGACCTCTTTAGTGTGGGGTTCCAACTCTCCCTGCTAGGAATCTTGGGTATGATATATCTAGGGCCAAGGGTAGAGTCCCTCTTCTGGGGCTCCTCCCTCCTCATGGAGCGCCTGCAGGTGAGGGAGGAGATGACAAGGATAAGGGTGGCCTGGGTCTACCTCCGCAAGGCCCTTTGTGTCTCCTTTGGTGCCTGGTTGGCCACTACGCCCCTTATCCTTTACTACTTCCATATCCTCTGCCCCCTGGGGGCTCCGGTAAGTGTCTTGGTATTTCCTCTGATATGGGTTATTACTGTGGGTGGGTTCGTTCTTATGCTTATAGGCCAGATATGGCCCCCACTTGGTTTACCCCTGGCATACGTAGTCCACGTCTGTGACTTTGCCCTGAAGGGCCTGATATCCCTGGTGGCTTCTGTTCCGTTATGTTCTTTTTATAGCCCTTCTCCCTCCTGGCCTTGGCTTTTTGGGTTCTATGGTCTGGGTCTATTGTCTTTAATCAGGGAGGGACTTGGGCTGAGGGTGGTATATTTTGTGGGGTTTTGCCTTATCCTGGGTAATGCCTACCTCTACAGTGGGATGCTCTTTAAGGGGGATAAGGGTCTGGGTGTAACTGGCCTGGATGTGGGCCATGGGAGTTGTACTTTTATACAGTTCCCCAATGGCAGGAAGATTCTCTACGACGCCGGCAGCGGAGGCGGAGGGGATGCTGGTAGAAATATAGTGGCACCCTTTCTCTGGCACCAGGGGGTACGGAGGCTGGATGCAGTAGTCATATCTCACGAGGATGAAGACCACTTCAACGCCTTACCCTCCCTCCTGGAGAGGTTCCAGATAGATAAGGTCCTTGTAAGCCAACAATTTTCCCTTACGGATTCGGGTAAGAAACTCCTTGGATTCCTTAAGGCAAAGGGTGTGGAAGTAGGGTTTATCTGTAAGGGTTCTAAACTAGGTGGCCTGGGAGAGGTCAGCTTAAAGGTGCTAAACCCACCCCCAGGGTTGACAGGGCTTTCCTCTAACGATGCCTCCTGTGTGCTTAGGGTATACCACACAGGGAAGGCTGTCCTGCTCTGCGGTGACCTACAAGAAAAGGGTATAGAGATGCTCCTAGCCTCTGGGGGAGATTTAAAGGCGGATATCCTCCAGGCCCCCCACCATGGTGGGAACATTGACAACGTGGGAGAGTTAATTAAGGCAGTGGGGCCCGTGTATGTATTTATAAGTACTGGAATTCCTAGGGACCCTGCCCCTTTTGGTAGGGGCAGGGTCTTGCAGACCTACCAGGTGGGTGCTGTAACTTTTACCCTGGGTAGTGGAGATATAAGTGTGAAGAGTTACAGGAACCTAACTCATGAAAGATACAGCCGATGAGTTTTGTTCTATTCCCTTAATCCTTTGAACTCTTACTCCTTTATATCTACCTTGGCTTCTGTCCTGAGTTTCTTTACCAAATTAGCCGTTTCATCCTCCAGGTAATTCTCCTTTACCTGTTCTTTAACCTCTTCAAACTTTACGGCCTTTGCCTCTTTTTTATCGGAGACCTTAATAATATGATAGCCAAACTCGGTCTTTATAGGGTCACTAATCTCACCTGCCTTGAGTTTGAAGGCCGTTTCTGCGAAGGGCTCCACCACTGCTCCCTTCCTGGGAAAATATCCCAGGTCCCCACCCCTCTCGGCAGAGGGGCAGTCGGAGAACCTTTTGGCCAGCTCTCCAAAATCTGCACCTTTATCCAGTTCTTTCTTTATTTCCTCCATCTTACTTTTTGCCTTTGCCAGCTCTTCTGGGGATTCAGACATTCTCGTGTCTATCAAGATGTGGCTGGCTCGAACCATTTCTCCACTGTAGACGTCCTTATTTTTCAGGAAGTATTGCTCCAGGGTCTTGTCGTTCAAGTCACGGGTGAAATAGGTCTTTAGTCCCAGGGAGTTCTTAATATCCTTCTTTAGTTCATCAAGGTTAGAGTTGTAGGCAGCCAGGGCGTCTTCTAAGGAGACATCCGCCGTCTTTAGATTAGATTTCATCCTTTTACGGATGTTTTCCACAGCCTCATCCACCGCCTGCTGTTTTACCTCGATTCCTTCCTTGCGGATGAACTGCTGTACAAGCACATCGGCTATTATTTCTTCTAAGATATCTTGCCTTAAACTCGGTATTAAGGAGGGGTCTATGTCTTTGTACTTAGAGACCTTGCTGTCCACCTGACTGCTGAGAACCTTCTCACCGTTTACGGTGGCTGCTACTTTATCTTCGCCCTTTGCTTCTGCAAGGAGGCTAAAGACGATTCCTAAGGAGACAAGAAGGGGCAATAATGCCAAAACATTTCTTTTCACTGGTAAGTTCCTCTCTTTGTTAGAATAAGATAATAAAAAGGGCCTCAATACTAGACATTCTAAGGCCTTAGTGTGCGATGTATCGCATCTCCGTTACCAAGGATGTTCTTAAGATTATTTTCAATTTTAAAAGGGTTCTGTCAAGGCAAATTTTAGTATAATAATTTTCTTGACATACAGGGATATAATTATTAATATCTTGACTCAATTTGTGGGGCTAGATAAGTTAGATTATCTATGGCTGAGAAAGGAGGGTTTTTGATATGAGCAGGTGGTTTAGGATGGCTGGTGTCTTCGTCTTGGCAGGCTTTGCCTTTGTGGTAACAGGCTCTGGTAATCAGGCCGTTGCCGATGTCAAATGTAAGCTTGTGAATAAAGATACAGGGAAGGGTATTCCTGCTGAGTTTAGCGCCAGGGTAAAGGATACCATTGACCCCCTCTTTGCTTGTATTGATACCACGGGTAATGGCTGCTCTATAAAGGCGGACCCTGGTAAGACCTATGAGGTAAGGTGCTTCCCTTGGAATCCCAGCCAGGGTCTAGTAGATAACACCCTGTCGGAGGTCTACAGTGGTACTCATGCCCCTGTACTGGAAAAGCGCATGTTTATTGCCAAGGGAGATGCCTCTTTAGAGTTCTCTTGCAAGAACTTCCAAGCTGCCCCTAGTACCTATAC
>JAUQZZ010000184.1 GCA_030586765.1 Candidatus Brocadiales bacterium
CCTCTCCATGTGGAAGAAGGTCCAGGAGCTAACCCCGGAAGACCCCTGGCTTTACTTGCGGCTGACCGCCACGTACAACAAACTGGGAATGACCAAAGAGGCCGAGGAGGCAGGCACAAGGTTTGAGGAATTGAGGAAGAAGGCTGGGATAGAGTGGGAGTAGGATGTATAAAGATTCACATATGTACTAAAGCGCTTGCCCTGACACAACGGCTGTTTGTGTCGCTTTTCCAAGAACTTTCTCATAGGCCTCCGGTTTTGACAATTCCTGAACTAGGAAATCAATCCATGCCTGAGTGTAGATGTAGTCCTTGTGAACCTGATCGTAGTAGCAGTACCTAGTGTCGCAAAATTCTGGTTTGGGGTCTCCCTTTTTCGGTCGTGCGTTGAAATGTCGGTAACACATTATGTGCGAATGCATGGTGAACTTTTTTTCAAAAATTTTCGACACCTGTTTTACTACATCACTGGGCCTCAGACCACCGAGGTTTGAAACTGATACATACTTGGGTTTGATGAGAGCCACAATTCTCTCATACTTAGACATTTCTTCAGGTTTTGAGGGGTCGTACTTCACAAATTCAACCGCCACATCAGAAGACTTCTCCTCGCGGCCTATCTTAGGCACTAAGAACACCTTATAACTGTACTCCTGCGACGAGAGCACGTCGGTGCTCAAATTACTTCGGAACTTATCAACATAAGAGCGAACGTCCCGTAGAGCTTTCTTGCTTGCCGAACGAATCGCTTGTGAGCTAAGTGGGTGTCCCACCTCGGAGAACTGAAGCGCAAATGTGAGGCTCGTTCGGAGTGCGTACTTCTCTCCAAACTCGGCACATAGCAATTTCTCTAAGTTTATAAAGCAGGCTTGGCATTCCCCAAAAACTCCCTCATCGAGTTGTGGCATCAGCCGATGCTCTACTTTGTTCCGCAGTCCAATCAAAAATTCCAGGTTCTTTCTGACGGAGGGATTGTTGCTACTATAGAACTGACGAAGGCATTCTTTAAGCTCCCACGTTCTGTATTCCCCTTCTATTCTTTCGTACCGGCTACTCCCCGCTTTCTTCCTATGATATGGCTTTGTTTTGCGTTTGAGGAAAATTGCATGAAACAGAGAAGTCCATGCAATCGTCATCAATACAACATAAGCGCCCGTGCGAAAGGTAGTGCCGGTCCTGTTATAAGAATCAACTGCTAGGAGAGCGGCTTCGCGAGCCTTCTCCAAGTGGTTACGGACCTCTGCCTGCATCCTAACGGCCCTTTGCTACCAGCCCCTCCACCGCCACTTTCACCTCTTTCCTCTCAACTACCTTTGAAGCATCCAGTATCTCTAGTTCCAAAGGGATACCCTTTCTGGAGAGATGCACTATTACCCCCTCTGCAATGTCTCTAGAATCAAAGGGTTTACCCCTCCTCAATTGAATTACCAATACATCTGCATCAGGTGAGTATTTTATCTTCATATCTGCCTTCTCCTTCAAAATAACGTGTGGTTAGTGGGCGGTAAACTGTTATCAATACCGCAATGTTTCCCTGGTATTCATAAACAGCCCTTATGATATGCCTTCCACAAAGTTTATGGGCTATATACCTTCCGTAATGCCCAATCAATACCTCTTCGGGATATAATAAACTTTCTAAGACTTGCTCTTCGGACAATCCCCAAAAAGCTATCCTATCTAGGGAATGATGGGTCAAAAGCACCTTTACGCCTCTATCCCCAACACCTATCTTAAGGATAACCCCTTTGGGATGTCCTCGTCTGCTTATTAATCTGTAATTAGGTTTGCCCTCTTGCACTAGACATCAAAATTATATCACGTTTTTTTAACTAAATAACATAAAATCCTTCTCTATTTATTTTGCTAGCACCTCGCAGTGGAAGGAGCAACAATAATCTGGTATAAAATTCCCCCATGGACATCAAACGTCTCCGTAAAGAATTCCCCGTCACAAAAAAATATACCTTCCTTGACCATGCCTGCATAGGGCCTTTAAGCCAAAGGGCGGCGGAATACATGGGGGCCTTCGTAGAGGACATGCACAGGCATGGGGGTATCCACGAAGACTGCTGGGTAGAAGAAGTAGAAAAGGCCCGAGAACTGGCCGCATGTCTACTGGGCTGTCAACGTAAGGAGGTGGCCTTTACCAAGAATACCAGCGAAGGTATCTCTTTTGTGGCCAATGGGCTGGAGTGGAGGGGTGGGGATAACGTGGTGATAACACAGGTGGAATTCCCTGCCAACGTCTATCCCTGGCTCAATCTAAAGGAAAAAGGGGTGGTGGTACGTTTTGTACAGGAGGCAGAGGGACGGATACCGTTTGAGTCCATCAAGGCCATGGTGGACGGTAAAACCCGTGTAGTGTCGCTGTGTTTCGTAGAGTTCACCACTGGGTTCCGCAACAACCTTAAAAAAATAGGAAGTCTCTGCAGGGAGAGGGAAATAATCTTCGTAGTAGATGCCATCCAGGGGCTTGGGGCCTTGAGGCTGGACGTAAAGGAGATGGGGATAGACTTCCTGGCGGCCGATGGACACAAATGGCTCATGGCCCCTGAAGGGGCAGGGATATTCTACGCCAGGCATGGGGCCATGGATAGGCTGGCCGTAAGGGAGGTAGGGTGGGCAAGCGTCGTCAATAAAGAGGATTATCTAAATTATGACTTCACCCTCCGCCCCGATGCCTCGCGCTTTGAGTGCGGTTCTCTGAGTACGGTCTGCATCTACGGGCTAAAGGGTGCCCTGGAACTCCTCCTTGAGACAGGCATTGACCAGATAGAGTCCAGGATTGCGGAGCTTACCAACTACCTCTGCGAGGGCCTTACGAAAAAGGGCTATAATATCTACAGTTCCAGGAGGGAGGGGGAGACCTCAGGGATAGTCTCTTTTTATTCTAGTACACACAACAATCCACAAATCTGGAAGACCCTTCGGGAGAAGGGCATTATCCTCAGCCTCAGGGACGGCAGGCTCAGGGCCGCCCCACATTTTTACAATACACATGAGGAGATAGACAAACTTCTAAAGTACCTACCCTAAATCTATTCAGGCCAAGTTTTTTCTTGACATGGAAACAGTTTATATGTATTATTCCTCTTCTGATTTGTGGGTTTAAGTTTGGAATGACCAGACTTAGAAAGGAGGGTCTTTTGCTATGAAGAGTTGGTTCGGGAGGGCAAGGGTAATCTGCCTAGTGGGTTTTGCCTTTTTTGTGGGACTGTCCTATGC
>JAUQZZ010000185.1 GCA_030586765.1 Candidatus Brocadiales bacterium
CTGGAAAAGTTCCCTAATACCATATTGTCATTCTGAGCCAAAAAGATGTAGCGTTGGAGCTTGCTCCAACGTTTATACGTGGCAGCAAGCTGCCACGCTACATAAGAGCCCTACATTCTTTCTTTAGGCTGGCGCAGCAGCAGTGGCTGTCAGCCCTACTGCCTCAGCATACTTCAGGTAGGTCTCAACCGAGGCGATGACTACCCTGGCCTCTATAGCCAGTAGTTCAATGCCTACCAGGGAGACCCTGGCCCAGGCATCCACCACGATACCCTTGTCCAGTATCCTGTCTATGACCTCTGCCAGGCTGCTGGAATCCATGGATTTCGCTACCTTTGCCATACTTTCTCACCCCCTTTCATCTAATTAAAAAGAAGCCTGAAGTGTCTAATCTCTTTCCTTTGTTACGGCGTATCTTTATCTCTTTGCGAATGGAGTGCCAATCCGCCTCAGGCGGGCTGAAAGGGAAGTATCTTTCTAAATTGTAGGGCAGGGCTTTAGCCCTGCTCATAATAGGCAGACCTAAAGGTCTGCCCTACATGGTCATGGGTCAAGTATAGAAATGCACATCTTGGAGGGAGGAAAAATGGGGTTGAGCCTGGAACTTTCTTCTGGAAGCGGGACTATAGTAAAGGGGGCAATATTTATGGAATCTTTTCTATAGATATAGAGGGGAGGGCCTTCTGCACCACCCGACGAATCTCTTTTATGTCGAAGGGTTTTTCTATGAAGTCCACAAAGAGTTTCCCTAGCTCCTCCTGGATGGTCGGGTCGTCGCGGTAATAGTAGCCTGAGATGAGGACCATTGGGAGGTAAGGGAAGGTCTTCCTTACGAGCCTGGCCAGTTTAATGCCATCCATATCAGGGAGCTTGACGTCCACGAAGGCCAATTTAAAGGGGATGGATTGTAGATGTTTCAGGGCCATTTCTGCGTTGGTGACAGACACGGGCCTAAGGCCCATCTGCCTCAATATGGACTCCAGGGCCCAGCATATATCCCGCTCATCGTCCACTATTAGAACCATAAGTTTCTCGTCCATACCAGCTCCTTGCCTATTTCGGCCTCCTTATTTGGAGACCTTTACAGCCAAATTTCCACGGAGGGGGATAAACCCCCTCCCTACGAGATACGGTTTTTGTAGGGTCCGCCTTAGGCGGATTATGGCCCTCCGTTTCAGAAGACGTAGGGACAGGGCTTTAGCCCTGTCCAAAATGGACAGAAATGGACAGACCTAAAGGTCTGTCCCTACATCTGTCCGAAAGGGGCTTATCGATAGATGTAGGGCAAGGCTTTAGCCTTGCATAAGCAAACCTAAAGATTTGCCCTACATAAAAGGCACGGCTCGCACGCTACATAATACTGCGAAGGAGTCTAATATATGAGTCCACGTGTTACAGAAGAAAGGTTCTGGGAGCTAATCCTACAGAACGTCCCCATGTCCATCCTGGTCTTTGACAGGAACCTGAAGGTAATCTTCGCCAATCAGAACTTCCTGGAAAAAACCCGCCAGAATATAAACAACGTAATGGGCAAGACCGTAGAGGACATCTTCCCCAGCGTGCTCCTCAAATACACCCAGCTCCCCGATATGCTCAAGAGGGTCTTCCAGACGGGCAAGGGTATCCCTGGCAGAGAGATGGTCTACAGGGCCCCAGGCATCCCCTACAGGGTATATTACTACAGCCTCAATCCATTGAAAGGGGAGGAAGAGGCAATAGAAAAGGTTATGCTCCTGATGGAAGACATCACCGAGCAGACCCGCCTGCGGGAGGAGGTTCGCAGGGCAGAGCGCCACCTGGCCAGCATAGTAGAAAGCGCTAATGATATAGTAGTATCCATGGACCCCAGCGGTGTAATCCTCACCTGGAATAGCGCAGGGGAGATCATCTCTGGCTTTAGCTCCTGGGAGCTAACAGGCAGGCATATCTCTACCATCTTCCTCGCAGACCACGCCGAGGAATTAAGAGACATCCTCGGGAATGTGCGTAGCGGTGACAGGTTAAAGCACGTAGAAGCAAACCTGGTGGCTAAAGGGGGCAAGGAGATACCTGTATCCTGGAACTTTTCCCCCATGAAGGACGAAAAGGAAGAAATCATAGGAATAGTGGGCGTAGGCAGGGACCTCACCGAGAGAAAACAGCTAGAGGCCCAGTTGATACAATCGGCCAAGCTGGCCTCCCTGGGGGTGCTGGCAGGGGGCATTGCCCACGAAATACGCAACCCCCTGGGCATAAGCTCCGCCGCCTCCCAGCTCTTCCTGGAAAACCCAAAGGACGAGAAACTCAGGGAGGAGTGTGCCCAGAGGATATACTCAGGTATCCAGAGGGCCTCTCAAATCATAGAAGGACTGCTCAAGTTCGCCCGCCCCTCCTCTAAACGCATGGAGCCCACTGATGTAAATAAGGCCCTGGAGGAAGTCCTGGAGCTCACAGGAAAACAAATCACCACCCAACAAATAACCATAAAAAAGAACCTCTCCCTCTTTCCCCTTCCCCTTATCATAGCCGATGAGAAGCTCCTCAAACAGGTCTTCCTTAATATGATACTTAATGCCTCTAACGCCATGCCTCAAGGAGGTACACTGATTATAAGAACCGAAAGGATGAATGAGTACGTGAGGATAATCTTTTGTGATACAGGCATCGGCATCGCCGAAGAGGACCTGGATAAAATCTTCGACCCCTTCTTTACCACCATGCCTGTGGGTAAGGGTACAGGCCTCGGCTTGTCTATCTGTTACGGTATAGTCAAGGAGCATAATGGCACAATAGAGGTGGAGAGCTCCTTGGACAAGGGCTCTACCTTCACGATAAAGCTGCCTGTACAGAGGCAAGATATTAAGGCCAACAATGGGTAGGAGGTAGTTATGGATGAGAATCGTGACCTTTGAAGACGTAGGGACAGGTCTTTAGACCTGTCCGTGGACAAACCTAAAGGCTGAGGGAGTGAAACGACCGGGTAGACAACGACCTTTATGGTCGTTGATTGCGGTTTAACGAGGTAAACCTCGTTGTCTACCTAGATTTTCGCCAAAGGCGAATCCGCCTTTGGCCCGTTGTTGTGTTCTTGTAGTGGCAAAGGAGGGTAGGCCCTGAACATTTTTGGTTCAGGGAGGGGTAGGTCAAGGCCACGCCTTGACCATAAATTTGTAGGTCAGGGTATGACCCTGACC